>JALZND010000491.1 GCA_030857845.1 Bacteroidota bacterium
TGTTTATAGCGACTTAGGAAAATCGCTGTCCGAAAAGCCCCACTTCGGACTGCGAAATTCCTATTTCGCACTACAAATTTACAATAACATCAATGTTTTTTTAAAATTCGATTTAAGAAATCTCTGTCCGAAAAGCCTCACCTCGAACCACGAAATTCCTATTCCTCACTGCAATTTATATTTACATCAATGTTTATAGCGACTTAGGAAAATCGCTGTCCGAAGGTCACTTTGGACAGCGATTTTCTATTTCGCACTGCAGTTCCATTATTTACATCATTCTTTATAGCGATTTAGGAAAATCGCTGTCCGATCACAGCAAAATAATTTTATGTTGTTCTTTTAATGCTCCCATAAAATATTAAGGGAGCTTTTTGTGATTTATTATTATGTTTTAAAATAAGGAGCAGTCATAGAATTGCCTGTAATTGCTCCTTTTAATATAATACCGCTTAAGGAATAGGGTCTAAATTTATTTATTCTGCTGGCTCTAAATCTGCCATAACTTCCGACAATGGCTTTAGGTTTGAAGGGATATTTTCCTTCTCATCCTCATCGTATGGGAAAATTTCCACAATTGGGCTTTCTATGATTTCTGGTACGTTAAAAGTTACCAGCATATTGCTTAAGCTTTCATGGATCCTGTCGTAGGCTTGCTTTACGTTATTGGCAGAGACCAGCATATGGTTGTTTATCTTTTTTTCTTTTCCACTTTCTTCAGATACTGAATAAGATATTTTGCACTTGTACCATATATCTATATCGTCATAATGGAAAATATCAATAATATTTGTCTTGTTGATATGGGTAACTTGGAAATCCCCCCGGATTACACTTCCCAGTTTTTCATAAATTCTTGCTTCGGCTTCGGTAAATGACATTGCATCAACCAGGTATGGCTCGTTGATGTTTTTTACTTTCCCGTCTTCCTGTTCTTTTTGGTACTTAACTTTACAAAGAAACCAGATTTTCATGTGATATGTGTTTAATGGATTGAGATGGTTGAAATGATTTGGCAAGTGGCAATCTTTTTCGTTTGCCGAAGATTTTGGTTTTCTTTTATTTATTGAAGTTTAAATATAAGATTACAATTCCAAAAAGAATAGCCAAAAATAGGATATTTAAAATAAAAATTTTAAGCTGAATTTTTAAAAATATTTTTAGTGAGGAATTTTTTCATAAGGTACAGTATGCCACGCATGTTCTATTTAAACTTAATGATGTGTAAAATTTTAATTTTAATTACATACATTTTTTTTGAAAGAAATGCCATCTTATTCCAACAGTAATCTAGGTACTTTAGATGGTCCGTTTATCCCATGTTAGATAAAATTATATATTCTTTTCCTGTGCAGCTTTTGATCAATACGCTCAAGCGGAACCCTGTATTGGTTTTCTGCTGGTTGGTATTGTTTGCTATCATCACGGGGAATTTTGGTAGGCTGATGGGGGTCCCTTTTTTATTTTTGGACCCTGAATACCTCGATACAACCGACTTCCTGAGCTTTTTTATAGTTGGGCTGACTTGCGGTGGTTTTTCAATGGCTTTTCATATTTCAGTTTATATTTCAGAATGTTATAAATTTACATTTTTAGGTAGTTTAAGCAGGCCGTTTACAAGGTTTTGCCTTAACAATTCCATTATTCCATTTACTTTTTTAGGATGGTACATCTATGAAATAATCCTTTTCCATAACCTGAATGAAAACAATGATTGGTTTACCCTCTTTTTAAAAATTGTTGGGCTGTGTTCAGGCTTTATATTAATACTTTCTTTTTTATTTGCCTATTTCCGCTTTACAAATAAGGATATCATTAAAATTTTGGCCTCCAAGATGGACCAAAAAATGAGAAAGGTAAAGATGACGCGTGTCAATGTAATGCAACGGCTGGACAATGTTAAAAAACGAAAGCCCAAGGTAAAGTACTACCTCGACTACAACCTAAAGCTTAAGAAAGTAGAAAGTATAACCTCTTTTGATAAATCGGAAATTCTAAAAGTATTTGATCAAAACCACCTTAATTCTATTATTATAGAATCATTCATTTTTGTCATAGTTTTTGTTTTAGGGATATTCCGCGACAATTCTTATTTTCAGATCCCCGCGGCTGCAAGTTTGTTTTTATTTCTCACCATTCTGATAATGATTGCTGGCGCGCTCTCTTTTTGGTTAAGAAAGTGGGCTTTAATAGCAGCAGTAGGCTTTCTTATTTGTTTGAACTTTTTGATGAAATACGACTATATATCGTCTGAATACAAGGCATATGGGATGGATTATGCGAAAGATCCAAAAAGTTATTCCCTTGAAGCCATTAGGGAGGGTAATATGGCCATTCAGGTAAATAAAGACAAAGCGGCTACTTTGGAGATTTTGAAAGGTTGGCGGGCAAAGTTCCCTGAAAATAACAAGCCCAAAATGATATTGATCTGTACGAGTGGCGGCGGCCAGCGCGCAGCTTTATGGACTGTGAAATCTTTACAAGTAGCCGACAGCATCACCAAGGGTGCATTGATGAAACATACCATGCTTATTACCGGTGCTTCTGGTGGGTTGGTAGGGGCAGGTTATTTTAGGGAGCTTTACCTTCAAAAGCAATTGGGGCATGATATCGACCTTCAGGATGATAAATATCCTCACAATATCTCAAAAGATGTTTTGAACCCAATAATTTTTAGCCTTTTGGTCAATGATTTTTTTATTAGTTTTCAATCGTTTAAATACTCTGGATTTGATTATATGAAAGACCGGGGATATTCATTTGAGCAACGGTTAAATTTCAACACAAATTCAATAATGGACAAACCCCTGGGAGCATATGCATTGCCGGAGAGGGAAAATAAAATCCCCCTTTTGTTCCTGGCCCCCAATATCATGAAT
>JALZND010000492.1 GCA_030857845.1 Bacteroidota bacterium
GTTGGGTTTGACAATAAAGATCTTTCTGAAGAACTTCTTAGGAACGGCCTTGCATGGCATTACAAGAAACATTCCAAAGAGGTTTTATTAGCAATGATCGAACAAAAAGCCAAAGACGAAAAAGTATGATTGTGGTCTAAAGAATTTCCTATAGCCCCCTGGGATTTTAGGAAAAGCAGAAAGAAAAAATTGCCATTAAAATAGTAGTTTTAGGATTAATATTAAAAATTAAAGAGTTAAAACTCTAAATGAAGTTCTCTGTAAAAATTAGGACCATAAAAAATATAATTTATAATTAGAAAAAATATTATTCCCGAACCCATATTAAGCAAACAAATCAAGATATTCCTACGCATTTATGATTAAAAACCTGTTGAATTTATTGTTGATTTCTAGTTTCTCCATTCTGATTTCATGTAGCTCCAGGCAAGAGAAAAAAAGCGAAAGTACTTATGCCAGCAATGAAATACCTTATTCTGTGAAGTTTACCCTGCCTCATGATGCAGCAGCTTTCACCCAAGGCCTTGTAATACATGACAATAAAATCTATGAAAGTACCGGAAGGTCCAATTCATATCTCGCAGAGATAGATATTCATTCAGGCATAATATTAAATAAAGTTTCCTTGGGTGAAGAATATTTTGGGGAAGGCATCACCATATTGAATGGCAAAATTTATCAACTTACCTGGACCACCAACATTGGATTTATATATGACCTTAAAACTTTAAAAAGTATTGGCACATTTAGTTACGATACTGAAGGTTGGGGTTTGACTACCGATGGCTCTCATCTTATCATGAGCGATGGATCGGATAAACTTTATTACCTGGATACCCTTGATTTTAAAAAAGTAAAGACACTTCATATTAAAGAAAATAACATTCCTGTCAATAGGCTAAATGAGTTGGAATACCATGAGGGTAAAATCTATGCCAATCAATGGGAGACCAATTATATTTACAAAATTGACCCGGCAACAGAAAAAGTTGAAGGAAGGATCAACCTTACCCCTCTGGTAAATGAAATCAGAAGAAATAATCCGGATGCCAATGTTTTAAATGGCATTGCTTATAATGAAAATACAGGTGATTTTCTGATCACAGGAAAACTTTGGCCTAAATCTTATTGGATAAGCTTGAAAGGGAAATAATCCTGAGGAAATTTATTATCCAAAATTGTTATATAATTGGGATCCACATAACGCATTTACCTTTTATAGTTTATTCTTCTGCATGCGCACAAGGTGTTGGGTTTGGAAATAGTTTCCGGGGTTTAACCCAAAAATAGAATTTATTCTATTGATCCCTTGCAATGGCGTCAAAAATACCGGGGAACCAGGAACATTAGGGATGCTTAAGATATCACTCACGGGATCTCCTAAAAAATGCCTCATATAAGTATATATCAGTTCACCTGGCAGCCCTGGTGGGGAAGTTGATTTCATATATTCTATCAATGATGCTGTTAGTTTTTCTCCAGCCACTGAAGCTTTGAACTGCCTTTTTGAAATCATTTTATCTAAAATGAAAGCTTCCTTATTTGTATCTGGAAGCAAATCTTCTGAAATCCCTAAAATAAAACCAATGACATTCCACAGGTGCATAAATGAAGAAGCTTCGGATGGCGACACCTGGATTCCTAATTTCCTTAACCCTCTTAAGGAAATCAGCGAAAAGGCGAGATTAGTGCCTGCCATATCTTCCTGGTTTACAGGCATTCCCCAGTTATAGTTCCATTTCCCTCCTTTTTGAATATAATTGCGGGCAATAGCGTGAATAAGGCGGACTTTTTGTGCACTTCTTATCCCTTTTCCCCTACCTTCAAAAGCATTGGGCGCCATAACATCCAAAACAAATTGGGAAGTGTCCAAAAACCTTTTGCCTGGCTCATCAGTAATCCTTTGGGTCAAATGGAGCACCATAGCACCGTTAGCTGCGGCATAACAATACGGAAGAGAATAAAATCCCAAAACAAATAATATCTGTGTGCTGTACTTTGAAAAAAATGCAGCACCTCTGGCCATTTTAGAGGTATCTGCCCAATCAGGCATTTTGGCTGTTTGGTTAAAATATTGAATTGCAAAATCAGGCAACCCTGAAGGCAATTCTTTATTGTTTACATTGACCTGAGAAAAGATTATTTTAAGAAAATTTTTTTCATGATCGGACATTAGCCCCTCTACCGTTTGGTCACCTAAAATATCTGCCTCCAGCCGCTTCTTCGACAAAAATTCTTCCTGGTAAAATTGTAATTTATGCATTGGGAATTATATGTTGGTACCTTGACAACAAAAAAAATTACCTTAAGTTTTAAGTATTTAGTTAGTGGCAATGAATTTTTCAGCTGGCTTCAATAGAACCTTGAATAAGGTATCATTAAAGTTGCAAAGCAAAAATAATTGGAAGGTTTATTGTATTGCTAATTGCAAAGTGTGTTTTGGTTCAATACAAGTTTGACAAAAACTTCCTGCTCAACATGGCAAAATCTGCAATAAAATTTTGGTTTAGATAAGTTATAAATCCCAAAATTTAAGATAGGACTAGTTGGGGCACCAGCACGATATTTTCTACAACTCAAGGTAGCAGACGCTGGTTCTAAAATCAAAAACTACAAGATATTATTAGAAAGCAAATCAGTTCATGCAATAATTTTTATGCATAAACGTAAAAGGAATTTTAATATAGAATTTTTTAATCTATTAAAATACTTTAAGGATTTGCATTGAATTGCCATTTTCCATCTCTAAAAAATCATTGCTTTTTTGTTGGAAAAATTTCACTGCAACAATGAGGAATATACCAGTATTGAACGGGGTACTTTCATATTCTAGTAATGAAAGTTGTGCCGTCATAGGCTCTAAAGCCACTTTGCA
>JALZND010000493.1 GCA_030857845.1 Bacteroidota bacterium
ACCTTATGTAGTAGGCCATAAAGTAGAACTTAATCCTTTAATTATCATTATTGTGGTAGTTTTAGGCGGGGCAGTTTGGGGAGTTATGGGAATGATCATCAGTATTCCTGTTTTTGGAATTTTGAAAATCGTTTTTGATCATATTCCTGTTTTAAATCCTTTAGGTTATGCCCTTGGAGAAGAGGATATTTCTTCAGAAGATGAAGAAAATATTTTCGAAAAATTATATAAGAAAATAAAAGGAAATTGACCATAAACAACAGCAAGTGGATCTGGCTATAACCATATCCTTCCTTTATTTTTCAGATGCTTCAGGAATACCTTCATCACTGCTTTCTCTTTGGCCATAAGCGGGTCTTTCCCCTACAAACTTATAACCTAAACCATTCACCGCAGCTCTTAATTTATCAATATTAACTTTTTGAGAATCATATACAACTGAGAGCGTAGAGGATTCAAGATCGGCTTTAGCAGATTGAACCCCTTCCATATTACCCACTACTTTAAAAATGGTTCTTTCACATCCTGAACAAGTCATACCCTCCAGTAGATAGGATACTTTTATGGTTTTTGCTGATTCCTTCATTTTATTTCATTTTCATTTCAAAGCTATTGTTTGCAGCACCTAAATGGTAACTTTTATAAAAAAATGTTGAATTATACCCGTATATATTTATTAATTACCATTTAATATTTAATACTAATGTCGCATTAACGGCATTTTTAAATCATGAATTCTTCTTTAAAGCTTTCAAATAGGCTAATACCTGGTCCAATTCTTTATCTGAAATATGATTTTCATCGAATGCTGGCATGGCACCTAATCCATGCCGAATCTGAACACGTTTACCAAAATTAGGCGCCGGATTTATTGCCGGACCAAGCCCGGCCTCTCCCTGAGGATGACACCGTTGGCAATGAACCATAAAAACCTTTTCACCAGCCTGTTCATGTTCATTTAGACTAAGTGGCCCCTCCAAAGGAAGGCTTCTTCTGGTTGAGCAGGCTGCAATGATAATCAACATGAAGATTACCAGCATTACCAATTTGATGGCTTTTTTAACCCTTTTTACTGATGTCATTGTTTTGTTATTTTCCATAACATTCCTGTTTCTTTATGAGAAATAGTTTTTCCATCTGAAATTTCAATGATCCCAAAATCAACAACATAAAGTGATTTCCCATCAGGGCTAAACTTCAAACCTACAGGCCGCTCCAAGCCACCTTTTTCAAGCTTTGAAGCAGGGCCATTTTTTTTTCCTTTATTAACAGCAAAATCTCTTATAACACCTCTTTCAACATCCACCATTACTACTTTAAATCCTACTGGCCCCATGACTTTGCCGACATTGGGAGCCATATCGCCAAGCTGAGCAATAAACACTTTTCCTTTATATCCAAATTCATCTGAAATGGAAAAATCCATTCCATTAGACGAAGAATGAACCCCTAATTCCGCAATAGGATGGGGTGGTTCATTTGGCTTTTCCTTTAACAACAATTCAGCAGCTCCTTTTCCCGGAACTTTAAAAACTTCTTCATTTAAAGCATGGTGGCCGGAATAATCCGGCCATCCATACCATTGGTTTTCTTTCACTTCCCAGAGGATATCACCCGTTCCCCAAACAGGCCTGCTGCCACGATCATCAAAGCCATTGTCGGTAACAAACAATTTGCCCTCATAAACAGCCAGCCCAAATGGATTTCGAAATCCCCAGGCCACCAGTTCAGGGGCTCCTCCGTTTGTAGAAATCCTTAATACAGATCCTGAACATGGAACAGTACCTTTTACTACCTGGCCTTCTTCTGTTTTTGTATTAAAAGAAACAAAGGCGCCGGTTGTGGCTTTATCATCAGGATTTTCAGTTAATACATTGTTGGATTCATAATTCCTGCCACTAAGTACTACATCTTCACAAGGAATATCATGAAAATCAGGATTACGTTCCAACCAGCCAAATGAAGCATTATCCTCTCCCACTACACCGGAATTTGTTGCTGTTCCTAATCCAAAATACACATATCCATTCCATACTATGGGACCATTCGTATGGTGGTCACCTTTACTTGGAAGATTTTCAATAAGAGCGGAAATTTTACCTTCTTTGCTTACCTTCAATATCTTTCCTCCATTTAATGCGCCTCCTTCAGCGATATAGAAATTTCCATCCTTAAATGTTACCCCATTCCAGGGGCCATTCTTTTCTCCTGTGGCAATCACAGATGTTTTACCGGAAGGATCGATTTTTAGCAAGCGTGGTTCTGACCAGGCTTCACCATAAGAATATCCTGATTCAACAAGGTATATTTGTCCTTGTTCATCAAAAGTAATTCCTGTTGGAAAGGTTAAACCTGAACTTAAAGCCTCTATACTATAACCTTTAGGTAATGCAATGTCTAATGGATTTATTTGCCTGGATAAAGTTTCAGCTTCTCCTCCTCCCGATGATGGTCGGATACCATAACAACCCTGAAATGCAATCACTATAAGTATCAGGATTACATTTAAATAATTGATCCTCATCTTTTATATTTTTTAAAGTATATACCTCAATTGCTTAAAAAACTATAAAAAATAAGAATAGTTTATATTAATTTGGCAATAAATGAATCTGGATTCATGTTCCGGAAAAAGCCAAAAAGTAGATAACATTATAATTTTTCCTTCTTTTGTTCGGGTCGTTTTCTAAGAGTAAAACCAAAAATAGTTGACAATATCAGACCTATAAAAAATATTATATATAGTATTAAGTGCATGGCTTTTTTCTGTTGCTGATTATAGATAACTCCACTGCATTCATTAGGTTTTGATCAACAACAATCAGATGGAATTTTTAAGAATAAGCCAAAATTTTTTATGCATTTTAATAAT
>JALZND010000494.1 GCA_030857845.1 Bacteroidota bacterium
TTAACAATTCAGTATTTTAGCCCTAAAATCATCATCCAAAGCTGCCCTATACCTTTTACCCGGTTTGGACAGTTTTGGAGTAGTCTCTTTTTCTATCAACACAAGTGCCATCTTGGCCATCAACCCCTAATTCAAAGCTGAGTTCCCTTTCTTTTTCAAGGAGTCGTCTTCTTTGAATATCACATCCAGGGACCAGTGCAGGTTGTTTTCAATTGCCCAGTGCTGCCTGACAGCATTATTGATAAAGGTGGCATCTGCAGGCAATGAACTGATATAATACCTGTCCTGCCTGGAAGTTTGCGCTGTCTTTTTATTGTAACGCTCAGATTGTATTCTGACTATACTTTTTAACCCGTTCCACTCGCTGATGCCGTCCATAAACTTTAGGTCGTCAATTACTTCGCAAACCCTTGTTTCCACCCTGCCGTGCCCAACATCTAACTGTGTGTCCTTTACCCCTGCTGTTATTGTAAAAAGGTTCTCCACTTGCTCTTTTAGTCCTTTTTGGTTGTCCTTCACCATCAATAAATAGTCCGCTTCATTGTCCAACACCTGCTTTGCTATCTTCTTTTGACAACCCATCGCATCTATTGTGACAATGCACCCTTTAATGTCGAGCACCTTCAGCAGTTCGGGGATAGCGGTGATCTCATTGCTTTTTTCACTGACAGCTTCTTGTCCCAAACAAACCCGGTTGCCCGAAGCGTAGGCAGAAACAACGTGCAGCGGTGATTTGCCAAGCGCCCCATCGCCAGACCTGCGGATGGTTTTCCCATCGACAGCCACCACCTCCCCATTGGTAAGCTCGGATATGGAGTTCACCCAGCGGGAAAAACATCTGGCAAACTCCTTATGGTCCAGCCTTGCAAACAGCTTCCCCAGCACATCATGGGAAGGTATGCCGTTTTTATAGGGGTAGAATTTACGGAGCCAATCCAGTTTTATTTGACCAAATGTACAGATGGTGGTCCAGCTGTCCGATCCGCTGACAACTGCCGATATGCTCAAAAATAATATTTCTTCAAGAGGGTAAAAGAATCTGCCTTTGTTGGTTCTGCGGGGCTCTTCCAAAGTTGTAAAGTATTCGTGGAAAACCGGGAAATTTTTGGGGTTCTTTGGGTTTGAATAGGGCATTTTTTTAACCCTAATTCATTTTTTTATCTTATGACAAATATATCACTTTTTATTTCATCAACATCATTTTTTAAAAGCGATTTCCCTGGGGTATATAGGGGGTAATGCTCCTGTTAACCCTAAACAAAATTATCGACCAACCTTAAACTACGATATTGACCATGAGCTTGAATCAGAAGCCTTCGTTAGCCGTTCAAAAAACGGCCATAAAGGGGTATTTACAAGAGATAGAAAGCTGACAGTCAGGAAATTAATCTTCTTTATTATGTCTTTTAGGACCTCCCTGCAACGGGATCTTGATCGGTTTTATAAATTACTCTTTGATAAGGATTTTAATATACGGGAGGTTACCAAAGGTGCTTTATCTCAGGCAAGAGCCAAATTAAACCCATGGGCATTTAAGAGGCTTAATGAGGTTGCTTCAGAATCTTTTTATAGAAATGCAGAATATTACGTATGGTATGGAATGAGGCTCTTATCTGTTGACGGCTCTCGTTTGCTTTTGCCAAACCATTCCAGTATAAAAGATAAATTTGGAGAACATGGATTTGGCCCTACAGCTGACTCTCATCGTTCTTTAGCTATGGTATCCATGTTATATGATGCCTTAAACCATATAACCATTGATGCAGAAATTGCTCCTTATGCAGAAAGTGAGAGAGATTTGTTAATGCGGCATCTTTCTAAAGTAAAAAAAGGGGATATTCTACTATTGGACAGGGGCTATCCCTGTTTCTGGCTCTTATTTCTTTTGATGGCCAAAGGCATAGAATTTTGTGTAAGGCTAAAAGATAATTGGTGGCTGGAGGTGAAAGAGTTTGTAGAAAGTGAGGATAAAGAACGCATTGTAAAATTCAAGTTGCCCAAAAAAGATTGGGATAAATTGAAGGACTATCCTCAAATAAGGGAAGAGGAAATTTCATGTAGGCTCGTAAAAGTTGAACTCCCAAACGGGGAAAGCGAAATACTTTGCACTTCCCTTACTGATTTTGACAAATATGATGTTGAAGAATTTAAAAGCCTTTATCATTATAGGTGGAATGAAGAAGAGGCTTACAAAATGCTTAAGTGCAGGGCTGAACTTGAAAAATTTTCAGGCAAAACAGCCTGGGCAGTGGAACAGGATTTTCATGCTAAAATATTTATGATGACTATGTGCGCAGCCTATGCACATCCTATTGAAGAGAAAGTAAGGGCTGAATATAAGGAAGAAAAAGAGAGAAAACATTCTCAAAAAATTAACCGGACATATGCTCTGGCAACATTTATGGATATGTCCATTCTTATTTTTATAAAAAGAAAATTCGAGGAAGGTTTAAAAGCATTTGATGACTTGGTATATCAAACAAGAGAAATAATAAGGCCTAACAGAATTGTTCACAGAAAGAAAAAACCTAAAAGACCTTATCATATGAATGTAAAACCACTTTAAACCTTAACTAAACGACATTGTATGTATATTTATAAAAAAAATATATGGAACTAAAATTTATAGACATAGAAGCAAGTCCAAACAGAGCAAAAGCTTCTATACATAAGTCAGGTAAAATTGGCTTCAATAAAGAGGCTGCAAAAATTATGGAAATTGAAAGAAGAAAATATTTTAAACTAGCTGTAAATACAGATAAAGATTTTATTGATACTTTATATTTAGTTGATACAAAAGATGAAATAAATTCTATAAAAATAGCAAAAGCCGGAGATTACTACTATTTAAATTTAGGAGCCACATTGGAT
>JALZND010000495.1 GCA_030857845.1 Bacteroidota bacterium
ATTAACACCCAAATCGCTTTCCCCCACTTTAAAATTACTGGTAAAGGCCAAAACCTGGTTACCCGGCATATCAGAAATATAAACAGTATACTCAGTATCTTTGGTGATTTCGTGGCTTTCAACAGATACAATATATTCACCATCAGAAAATACATCCTCCAGGTGCACGGTCTCAAAACTGTCCAAAAATTCTGATCTTCTCACCTGGTTATTACCTTTTACAAGGACCAGATCAAGGTCTGCGTCCTGCAGGGCATGAAAGGATGATGCCCCTGTTTTCCATTCCAATATAATATCCAAACCATTGGGACTGATAATCTCATTGCTGGGATGCGGTTCTACCGGTGTGCAGGAAGCCAGATAGGCAATAGTGAACATCAGGGAAATACTTTTTATGAGAAGGTTTTTCATGTGGCGGTTTCGTTTAACATCTTCAATTAATTGCTATAAAATACATTGCAATTTTAATTCTTATAATAATCCGGGAAACAAGTTAGTTTGGCAAATCCCAATCAACTGGTATTTAAATTGAAAGTAGCATTATTAAGACTAAAAGTAAAAAAGGAGGGTTAATGGATGGTCTTTTCTCCTGTACCATCTTCTTCAAAATGGTAAAAAATTTCATTTAAACAAAAGATAAGGGGCAGATTCTGATTGCTTTAGTTTCAATGAATCAGAGCTTTAAGCTCAAAAAAGGAAAACAATCTTTAATTCATATTATTTTCACTTTTTTTATGCATGCTACCAAAATCAGCAAAATTAAATTTTACAGGAATGGAGTGTGCGCAATAACATGGTTTTCGCCGATGGTTCGCCTCCAAATAGAAGGAGGGCGCAGTTCTGGAAAAAAGTCTAAGACTGCCGATTGAAATTTGCCGTCATGGCGAGGGACGTGCGGCTTTTCTGGTAATATCCTGAATTTTTCCACCATTATGTTGTATGACAGTTTAGCATTCAGCCTTGTTTGAATCTACATCCCAATCATGTATGGAAGTAGTTCCTGATACAACAATCAGAGGTTCCTGAACAACGAAATTATTTTTTTGAGCTACTACTACAGGATTAATATTTTAGATTGTGTTTTCATGACAAAGGTATTTACGAATCTTTTATAATATAAATTTACCATGAAATCTTTCGAACAATTATGACAGGAGTCATTAAACCATCAAGTTTCTTATCACTAAAGAACTATTGTTTTTGATGATAAAAATCTCGAAAATGAGAACAAGAAAGGGGATTTTAGGCTGTTAAAGCTAAAAAACTGGTAAATGAATTACTTTATGCTTAAAAGCTTAAACAAGCATAAAAATGAATTCAGAAGGAGTGAACATCAATGAAATAATTATTTTAAATATTAATATTGTAAATAAATACCAAAATAGCTTTATTAGAATTTATGAGTAGATACGGTTTTTATATAATTTGTTATTTACAGTTTCATATATAATCAAAAAAATCCTCACGAATATCTTTTTCTCAATAAATCTAACATGTATTTATTTATTTCCCATTGATCGGCAACAGGTTGCATGGTATAGGGTAGTGCAGGAAGATATCCTACAGGACCAAATTCAGTGAGGAAAGTAATAAGTTTACCCTCTTTTTTCTTTTTATTCACTACTACATCCCACCATGCAAGATGTGCATTTACGGCATCTTTCCATTCCGGAGCACGTGGGTCATTAACTTGAGGGCCTTGGTCATGACCAATTCGTGCATGAATATGATGTGTTTTGTCCAAAGTCAATGCCACAGTTTCTTTTTGGTCTTCCATTAAAGACTCATGGACACAACACCAATGAGAGATATCAAGCGTAATGCCCATGTCTGGAATTTTTTCTATATAATTTCTTGCAACTGGTGCAGAATATAAGATTCGGGACCTGTGTGTTTCGTGATAAACCGGCACTTTTGTCCTGGCAGTTGATTCTATAGTAAGGTCTATGAAAGCTTTATTTTGTTCAAAAGTAAAATGGTCATGGCCAGAGTGGCAATTGATATAAATTGGTTTCAATGAGCTGCCTCCTTTTAAACTATCTGAAAATTGCTGAAAGTGCTTTTTATAATCCTGATCATGGCCACCAATTAATAATCCATAGGTAAGTTCATATTTTTGAAAAGCATTAAGAAATTCTTTTTGTTTTACCGGGTCTGCCATGTACCATGTTTCTACACCGTCATATCCCGCCTCCTTTATTTTTGAACAGAATGCCTCCCAACTGCCGGAATAGCCCCAATCTGTTGCAAAAATCAATAATTTAAAACCCGCCATAGAATTAAATTTTTGAATAGGTTTAGAAAAAGAATCCATATTTCCAATTAAAGTTGAAGCGCCAGTTGCTGCGCCCAGCTTTAAGAATTTCCTTCGATTTATAGTCATGATCTTACAATATTATGCGAGAATTTCATTGATAACATGCCCTTCTACATCGGTTAACCTAAATGGCCTTCCTTGAAAATTATAAATAAGCTTTTCATGGTCCATTCCCATCTGGTTTAGGATGGTGGCCTGAACATCATGTACTGATACCTTACCATTAATAGGGTAATACCCAATTTCATCAGTTTCTCCCCATGTAAATCCTTTTTTGATGCCACCACCCGCCATCCACATGGTGAAGGCTTCAACATGGTGGTCCCTGCCCAGGTAAGGATTGTTTTTGTTCTCACGATTTTCCTGCATGGGTGTCCTTCCAAATTCCCCACCCCAAACAACCAATGTCTCCTCAAGCAGGCCCCGCTGCTTCAAATCCAGAATCAGGGCCGTCATTGGCCTGTCCATTTCCTCACATTTTCTTTTGAATCCAATATCTATGGCAAGATTCTCATCTGTTCCATGGCTATCCCATCCCC
>JALZND010000496.1 GCA_030857845.1 Bacteroidota bacterium
ATATTGCAATTGGCTCAGCTTCTTTTCCGGGATCCTCTTTATTAATTCCAAAAACTGGCTGTAATGTTCTCTGCATTGCCCATTTGAATCAAACATTTCATCAAAATTTGCTGCAGCATGATATGAATTAAATTCCATTAAGGTAAAATTTCTGGTATTGATCGATTTTAAAATAATATTAATGAATAAATTTAGGAATGACAAAAATAAATCATAACAGATAAAAAAATTTTAATGAAACCTGTTTTCTATTTTAATTATTTCAATAAATTCAACTTTAATTTGTAGCAAAAGCATTTTGTAATTGGGAATAAATATAAATATTGAGGTGATGAAGCTTTTGTGTGGAAAGATTATAAGTAAAAAAACGGGCAAATTGCCCGTTTTCTTATTCTAGGATATTAATATGGCTTTGCCCTATGCGATTCCTCTTCTGCTTGCTGAACCCCTTCCTGCGCTTTGCCTTTCATAGTCATTCCTTTATCCATTTTGACTTTGGCTTGAATCAACCCTTCTTTTACCCTATTTCCATAATCCTGGTCACACTGGGTAAGCATCTCAATCATATTATCTTTTATAATTTGATTAACAGGTGCAAGGGTATTTACCAGGTTATTGATCAATTCATCCCTTTCCCAATCTTCAAAATTCCTGTATGTTTCACCTGCTTGTTTAAAATTGTTCTGCCTGCTGATTTTCTCACGCACCAACCTGGCATTATATTGCGGGGTATAGTCTTTTCCAGCTTTCTCAGCTTCTTTAAGCCCGCCCAAAGATGATGGTTCATAATTTACGTGAGGGTTTACTCCTTCAACAAGATCCTGGTGGTATGCCATCTGGCCATCTCTTTGATTAGTAGCTACATGTATGCGTGGTGCATTAATGGGCAATTGCAGGTAGTTTGTCCCAACCCTGTACCGTTGTGTGTCAGAATAGGAGAAAGTTCGCCCCTGAAGCATCTTATCATCAGAAAACCCAAGGCCATCTACCAAAACCCCGGTACCAAATGCAGCTTGCTCTACCTCAGCAAAATAGTTTACCGGGTTTCTGTTTAGGGTCATTTTACCTACCGGATACCAGGGAAATTGTTCTTTGGGCCATAACTTTGTATCGTCAAGAGGGTCAAAATCCAGCTCAGGGTGCTCATCGTCACTTAAGATCTGCATGTTCAATTCCCACTGTGGGAATTCGCCCCGTTCAATGGCATCATAAAGGTCTTGTGTAGCATGATTGAAGTTTTTGCCCTGGATTTCATCTGCCTGTTCCTGTGTGAGATTCTTTATGCCTTGAAGTGGCTCCCAATGGTATTTCACCAAAACAGCTTCCCCTTCTTTGTTCACCCATTTATATGTATTTACGCCCGAGCCCTGCATCTGCCTGTAGTTGGCGGGAATGCCCCAAGGTGAAAACAAGAAAGTGATCATGTGCATGGCCTCTGGAGTATTTGATATAAAATCAAATATACGCTCGCCATCCTGCCTGTTTGTAACAGGGTCTGGTTTGAAAGCATGGATTAGATCAGGGAATTTTAAAGTGTCCCTGATAAAAAATATTTTTAAATTATTCCCTACAAGGTCCCAATTGCCATCTTCTGTATACATTTTCAAGGCAAAGCCCCTGGGGTCACGAAGTGTTTCTGGTGAATGCCCGCCATGGGTAACAGTAGAAAACCTAATGAATACAGGTGTTTTTTTTGCTTCCTGGAACACTTTTGCCCGGGTATACTTTGAAATAGGCTCATCCCCCAGCTTGCCATAAGATTCAAAATAACCATGGGCGCCAGCCCCTCTTGCATGTACCACACGCTCCGGCACCCGCTCCCTGTCAAAGTGCGAAATCTTCTCCAGGAACTGATAATTTTCCAAAGTTGCAGGCCCTCTATTGCCTACTGTAAGGATATTTTGATTGTCACTTACAGGATGGCCTTGCCTTGTAGTCAAGATGTTGTTTCCTTCTTTTCCACTCATCCCATTTCCGGATTTTCCATTATCCTTTTTAGGTTGGTTTTTATTTTCAGCTTCCATAATATAAGGTTTAAAAAATTTAAACTGTGTAACAATTGACTTGTTTAGTATAATTAATAAAAAACAATTTTGAAAGGCTTTTTAATTCTTTTTATTATCCCTTGGGAGGAATTACAAGTGCATCAATTTACTATTACCAATTCTGTGCGGTGGGAAGGGATGCCCTGAAGAAGATTGTCAAGCTCCTTAAGGGAATTTATATTTTCTTGCAGGTAAACATTGCTTTTTATATTTTCTTTTTCCCTTGTGGTAAGGCGCCAACTTAAAGAAGCCCTGTTACTATTTTCACCTTCATTGAGCTGTTTTTTAGGGGAATCTTCGGTGGGTTCTGCAAAATATTGCACATCTATTTTTGTGATATTCCCCTTGAACCATTTTTGGGCATAGGCTATTTGGCCATCATTGTTGAGGTCTTGGATATTGTCAAAATTTTTGTACAAGCTGCTGATTGGGACAAAAAACTTGTCAAGCAGCGAATCATTAAAAGCATTTTCTATTTCTTTGTCTTTTGGCGAGTCCCTGATAGAAAGAAGGATTACCCCTGATGTATTCTCACTAATCCAATCATTAAAAACATACAGGAACCTGATGGCATCAGCAATGCCAAAGTTGTCTGAAATCCCTGAATCCATAATTTTCATGGGAGGGTTGCTGGGAAGGGAAATATTGGGCGTGATATAAGGGAAAGTGGCGTTCATCCGCAATGCTGTCAAAAAACGTAGATTTTGTGAGCCTTGTTCTTGAAAAAAACTGTTAAAATCTATTCCCTTGATTTTTTCATCATAGCCTTCGGTTTCTGAGGGACCATTTAAGTTCATGTACGACA
>JALZND010000497.1 GCA_030857845.1 Bacteroidota bacterium
CCTTCAGGGACCGTAATACGGTAGCTATTGAACGACTTAAAGAAGAATTGAAAGAAGCCATAGAAAAAGAAAAATTTCTTCAATATATATTTTTTTCTCAATGGGAAGCCCTGAAAAAGCATTGTCTTGAAATGAATGTCCATTTCTTTGGCGACCTTCCGATTTATGTAGGATATGATAGTGCAGATGTTTGGTCACATCCTGAATATTTTGAGCTTGATAATGATAAGCAACCTATAACAGTTTCTGGTGTTCCGCCAGATTATTTTAGTGAAACGGGCCAGCTTTGGGGCACTCCTGTTTTTAATTGGGATTTACTAAAGGAAGAGCATTATGAGTGGTGGGTAAAAAGGATTGAGCAAAATTTAAAGATGTTTGACCTGCTACGACTAGATCATTTCCGCGCTTTTTCAGCTTTTTGGGAAGTACCTTATGGGGAAGAAACTGCCATAAATGGCAAGTGGAGAAAAGGTCCTGCCGATTACCTTTTTGCCATTTTGAAAGAGAAATTTCCTCACATGCCATTTATAGCTGAAGATCTGGGTGAGATTGATGATGATGTTAGAGAATTAATGAAACAGTTTAAATTGCCAGGCATGAAGGTCCTTCTTTTTGCTTTCGGAAAGGATTTACCTGGAAGTGCATATGCTCCTCATCATCATATTCCCCATTGTATAGTATATACGGGAACACATGATAATAATACGGTTAGAGGTTGGTTTGAAAAGGAAGCTTCTGAAGAAGATAAAACCAGGCTTTCCTACTATGTTAATTATAGTTTAAATAGAAATAATGTTCATGAGGCAATGATAAGGCTTGCCATGATGTCAGTCGCGGATCTTGTAATTTTCCCCATGCAGGATGTGCTTGGACTTGGGCAGGAAGCCATCATGAACAAACCTTCTGTTGCCAAAGGTAACTGGAGCTGGAGGTTAAATAAAGAACTTATCACTAATGAGGTATCAAAGGGCCTACTTGATCTTGTCACTATTTTTGATAGGATAGCCTGAAGTTATTACTTACCTTGAGAGAAATCAAATGTTGAATATATAGCTGAAGGGAAATTGCATTTTTCAATTTCTACTTTATTAAATTTCTGCTGATTTGAAATACGTTTTCTAAACAGCTTCTTATATAATTAGTTAATAATAATAACACTATATTTTTTAAATGGGAAAATCCTAAATCTAAATAACTATGGCTAACGGCAAGAAAGACTCTAAGGCTAAAGAATCAAAGCAAAAAGAAAAACTTAAAAAAGAACAAAAGGCTCTTAAAAAATTAGTCAAAGCTCAGGTGAAAAAGGAAAAAGAGCTTGATAAAAGGGAAAAGAAACTCAATAAAAAAGCAAAACAACTTCAAGCCAGGGAAGATGAGTTTTTTGAATTGATGAACAACGAACAAAATGAAGCTACAGATGCTATCCATGAAGCTATAGTAAATTCAATACCCGCAAGTCCATCCAGGTCAGTTTCTCAAAAAGGACCTTTGAAACAATCCGGAAGCAGATCAAAAAAGTTAAATGAACTAAAATCAGCTGAAGAACAAAAAGAAAAGAATAAAAGCAGAACCCGCAAAAAATCTTCAGATTCGGTAAATCCTAATAATAAAACTGAAGGCCCCATTGAAGAAAACAATTCCCTAAAAACCAGCAACGATTATACAGTAAGGCAGGGTTTCTCCCTGATCAGGAAAATGGAAAATGAGCAGGAGATTCATGATTTTCTCAATGGTGATGAAAGAAAAACAATGCAAGATGCTGGAGAACGTAGAATAAAGCAACTTAAAAGTTAGCTTGACCCTAATTTTTTATAAGGAGATTGATATATTAATAGTAATTTAATAATCAAATAATATATAGTGATTAATTTTACACTCAGGCGATCATTTTCGCAAATGATTAATCTTTTACATAGATTTTACCTGATTTGTAAAGATGGTATATTCTTTAAAACAGCTGCTAACAAAAAAATTGATCTCCTATCGGTTAAGTCTTTTCTCCTCCCTTACCAATTTACAAGTATCCTTAGGAAAGTTCTATACACAATGTAAGGAGAACATCAATCTTAACAGTACCATACCAACAATTAAATTCTTTCCGGAAAGCTTCAAGGGAAAGTTTCAAATAATGGAATATCATTATGAAATCTAAAAAAAGAGAAGTTGAGGTTGTGGTTATTTCAGATATTCATCTCGGTACCTATGGCTGCCATGCCAGGGAGCTTTTGATGTACCTCAAAAGTATAAAACCTAAAAAATTGGTGCTGAATGGAGATATTGTAGATTTCTGGCAGTTCAGCAAAAATTACTGGCCTAAGCCCCATATGCAAATCATAAAGCATATCATGGGAATGGTTGCTAAAGGGACAAAGGTATATTACATCACCGGTAATCATGATGAAATGATGCGTAAGTTTAAAGGATTTAAGCTGGGCTCCTTTTCAATAGCAAATAAGCTTGTTCTAAAACTTGATGGGAAAAGAGCATGGATTTTTCATGGTGATGTTTTTGATGTAACCATGCAGCATTCCAGATGGCTGGCTCAAATGGGTGCAATAGGTTATGATATGCTTATTCTTCTTAATAGAGGAGTTAATTTCATCAATATCACTATAGGTAGAAAACCCATTTCCTTATCCCGTAAAATAAAAAATGGTGTAAAAAGTGCCGTAAAATACATTAATAACTTCGAAAAAATCGCTGCTGAAATTGCCATTATGAAACGGTATGATTATGTTGTTTGTGGACATATTCATCAACCTGAAGTAAAGGTTATAACCACTAATGAGGGTGAGGTTTTATATTTGAATTCAGGTGATTGGGTAGAAAATTTAA
>JALZND010000127.1 GCA_030857845.1 Bacteroidota bacterium
CGCCCGTCAGGACTAAAAAGCATGTTTCTACCCCTGAGCGTAATTCCGCATGTAAAAGGATCAATATGTTTTTGAGGTGGATGGTAAGGAAAGACGATAAAGGAGTTGATTTTGGTTTATGGCAGAAAATAAACCCTTCTCAACTGATAGCTCCTTGCGATGTTCATGTAGATAGAGTTGCAAGGAAGCTTGGATTAATAACAAGGAAGCAAACCGATTGGCTTACCGCCCTAGAACTGACAGAAAATCTTCAGAAAATGGATGCCGAAGACCCTGTAAAGTATGATTTTGCTTTATTCAGTTTAGGGATTGATTCTTTTTAAAAGAATGGACTGTAAATCCTTTGCGAACTTTGCGTAAAAACTTTGCGCACTTTGCGGTTAAAAAAACGAACCGCAAATAACGCAAAGAAGTCGCCAAGTACACAAAGAAAAGACTACAGCAATTGTAGTATTTATACCCTGTTCCATACTTCAGGTGCCTCACGCCAGGATTTTAAGTTGTCAAGTTCATTTTGCTTGATATAATTACCTTTTATAGCTTCTTTAAGAAGATGATCATAATCGCTTAGGCAAAATAGGTTTACATCAGCTTCCAGGAAATTTTTTTCTGCTACTTCAAAACCATAATTAAAAATAGCTATCATTCCCAATACTTCCATACCAGAATCCCTGATGGCATCTACCGCCTTAAGTGAGCTTCCCCCAGTAGAAACCAGATCTTCCACTACAACAATTTTACTAGATGGGGTAACTTTTCCTTCTATCAAATTTGCCATGCCATGATTCTTTGGAGAAGAACGGACATAAATAAATGGCAACTCTAAGGCATCAGCAATCAAAGCGCCTTGAGGTATTCCTGCAGTAGCCACTCCACCAATTCCCTGTGCCTCAGGAAAAAACTGTTGTATGAGCCTTACCAATTCTTTTTTGACCCTAGTGCGTACCTGCGGATAAGACAAAGCCAACCTGTTGTCACAATAAATGGGTGATTTAATACCAGAACTCCAGGTAAAAGGATAATTGGCATTTAATTTTATTGCCCCAATCTTTAACAACATAGATGAAACTTCACCGGCAACGGCAGACTGGATTTTGATATTGGCCATAATAATTAATTATAAAGACGATATGTCCTTTTGTTGAAGATGTTTGCTATATTGTGTACAAAAATTATTTCAATCCTTAAACTTACTCATAATTTTAACGTTGAGAAAAAGTAATTATAATTTATTATTAATCCCATTTTTTCTTTGATTTGAGCCACTGCGTATTTTTATATAAACTTATTTAGATTTTAAACAATCTTATAGCTCTTATTGATTTCCTATTATCGCATTTTCTGAAATTTAGTTGAAATATTATATAATGAAATTATTCATAAACGATATACCGGTACATATAAAAGCACTTGACCAAGTATTTTCCCCAATTGATTATGATATAATTATTGATGGGCCTAAAGAAGAAATTTTATTAGAAAAACTGGTTGATTATGTATTGATAAAAGACGCATCTCCTCAGCAAATTGAGCAAACGTTTAAGTTTATGAAAATTAAAAAACTTAGAAAATTAGATGAAGTAACGTTTTCAGTTCAGGATAAAGAGGCTACAATTAAAAATATTAAAAATAAATTTACCATTATAAAAGCTGCTGGAGGTGTGGTAGATAAAGATGACAAAATCCTGATGATCCACAGGTTAGGAAAATGGGACCTTCCCAAAGGAAAACTTGATAAGAAAGAAAAAACCAAAGATGCTGCCATCAGGGAGGTTGAGGAAGAATGCAATATAAAGGTCATTTTATCCGGGAAAATTTGCTCTACCTGGCATACATATACACAAAACGGTAAGGGGATTTTAAAAAAGACCAGCTGGTATGCAATGGAATGTGTTGACGATAAAGATATGAAGCCCCAAAAAGAAGAAGATATTGAAGAAGTTAGGTGGATGGATGGGAGGGAGCTTCGGCCAGCCCTTTATAATTCATACCGCTCAGTCCGGCATGTATTCAATGAATACTTTAAAAGTAAAAATAAAATAAGTTAAATTTTATAGGGCAAAAAATCATCGACATTGCCACCATATTTATGAACTTCCCTTATTATGGTTGAGCTTATTGAAGCAAACTGTGGAGAAGTGATTAAAAAAACGGTTTCTATTTCTGGATTTATATGCCTGTTTACCTGTGCAATTGAATTTTCATATTCAAAATCAGTTGTGTTGCGCAAGCCTCTTATCAGGTATTTTGCATGCAATCTGTTAGCCAGCTCTGCTGTTAGTTCATTGTATGTAATTATGGAGATGTTTTTATGATCTGCAAATACTTTCTCCATATGTTGTATCATGATGTGGATGTCAAAATACCTTTGCTTTTGACTATTGTAACCAATACCGATAACTATTTCATCAAATATTCTTAATCCCCTAAGCACAATATCCTCATGGCCTTTTGTAAAAGGATCAAATGAACCAGGAAACACAGCAATTTTTTTCATAAATGTTGTTGGATAACCAGTTTATGTTAATTGCCCATCTATTGGATCAGCATAGATTAATGCTGTAAAGATCCAGATATTCATGGTCATGGAGCTCATCGAATTGAAAAGCAAGCTTTAAAAATGAAGGTTTATTAGCAAAATTTACATGCCGGATGTACCGGTACAAGTTTTGAAAATAAGTAGACCCTTTATCAAAATCGCCCCAAAGGATTACCGTAATTAGATTTGGGTTCAGCCTAAGCTCCTGAAATACAACTAGAATATATCGGGTAAATTCTTCTGGTGAACTGCAGCTAAAGTGGTTGTAGTATTGTAGTTGTTTTCGGGAAGTGACCATTATATGAAGCCCTTTCCTGCTTTTATATATAAATACCCCTTCTGAAGAAGGATGGTCATCGTAATTGAAAATACCCTCTATCAATACGCTGCCTTGATGAATAAATGAGATTGGAATAGAGGGATAAAGGGCCTTAAGCCAATTTACAATTTTGGTTTCAGCGGCAAACACTATTACAAAACCTCTTTTTTCATGCACAAAATAATGAACCTCTTCAGAAATAGGATCAACCTCGCTTACCTGTTGAAGGTATTCATGGGCATGGGCTTCCTCAAAAAGTGACTCTGGGATCAAAGTATATTTCTTGTTTTTGAAAGATACTTTTATTTCTTTCCAAAATCCCGCCTTAAGTAAATGATGAGATTCAACAATCCCTGATAAAATATCGATTATGTCGTCTGTGCTTTTAATTTCATTAAGCTCATAGTCTTCGATAAGCAAACATTTTTTGTTTACATCGAAGATTGAAATTTGAAATTCTTCATTTCCTATATGAAGTGTCAGCTTATAATTATCTAAATGATCGACATCAAATTTGTCATCTTTTATTTGTTTTATAAGGCTATATAAAGGTTTGGTAGCTTCCAAAATTGTATTTATTCCCAATTACCTGCTGTTGTTACCTCTGTACGAGACCCCACTCTCAAGGCCCTTTCATTTTCATTTGCCTTTCTTCGTGGATTAACAGGTGCCACATCCCTTGCTTCAAAAACATCCACCTGTGCACCACCAGGCCTTGAAATTTTGCCTGCATAAAGATCAAATTTTTGATCAGAACCAGGAATATAAGGAAGCCTTTGCAAATTAAAGTTTGGATATCTTCTTTCGTTGAACAGTGAATCTTTAACCGGTACAGAACCTAAAGTGTCAATTTGAATATAAACACTATCAGCACCATATTCTAAAGGGATAATTGTTTCCCTCCGTTGTGTAATATAAATATTGCCAGTCTCAATAAAATGGATTAAACTGTCCCAATTATTTGTATAAGACCTATTTACAGCTTGAAAAGCTATTTGAGCATCACGGATCATTTTTAACTTTTGAATGATACTGTTTTCAATCCGAGTTATACGATCTTCTTCGTCGATTTTAAACTTTATACGATCGAACAAATAATAGCCAAGTCCAAGTGCTATAACAAAAAATACTATCGATAATATTCTGGTCTGATTCATTACATTAAGCTTTTACTGCAATAATAAAGATTTTAATTTCTAAAACATAATTTAATTAAGATGCTATTTTATGTAATTATTTTCAAACTTAAAATAACCTTTCAAATTAAATATTTCAAAGGGGCTTGAGCAATAAATAAAGATATTATGTAGCTGATTGTTTTTGTAACTTTTTAAGTTTTCCCAATCCATAAATTTAACGTCCCCAATTATTTGTTTATCGGCAGCCATTTCAGGGTCTTTCCCTTTAATTAATTTACCACCTACTACTTCTACCTTAAAAAACAGCTCTACCGCGTGCAGTGGTTTACTCACAAATTCATGGATAAAAAGAAAATCCTCAACCTTGATTTGTAAGCCGGTTTCTTCTTTAAATTCCCTGATCAAATTTTCTTCGGCAGAAGTCCCATATTGCATTCCTCCCCCAGGAGGAGCCCAAAAAATATCATCATGGCCCATTCCTTTATGTTTCACCATGAGAATTTTATCATCCTTTAAGCACACGCCCATTACCCTTGTCCTTAATTTTCCTCCATAAAGAACTGAAAGTTCACTTTTAAGGCAATCCATTTTAAAAAATTAAATCTTAAAAATAAAAAATAACAGGAAATTTCTAGAAAGATGTTTAAGATTACTGTTGTAAAGATATTTATTTTCTGCTAATCTTCATTAAATTTATACATGCAAGATCAATTTTTGTTCAATAAAATCAGGATTCAAGAATATATAACAGGGCAGCACTTTATGCACCTCATAGGTTTTTCGATCAATAGTATTGAGGAGGGCAAAATTGAAGGCGTGCTCGAGCTGGATGAAAAGCATAAACAACAAAAAAATTTTGTTCATGGAGGCCTTATTGCTACACTGGCAGATATTGTATGCGGTTTTGCAGCCTACACTTTAGTATTGCCGGAAAACCATGTTGTTACGGCAGAATTAAAAGTTAGTTATTTTTAATCCGGGAATAGGGGAGCGTTTATATGCAATGGGCTGGGTATTGAAAAGTGGGAAAAAATTAAATTTTTGTGAATCAGAAATTTATGCCGAAACAATGGGAAAACGCGTACTCATTGCAAAAGCAAGTGCAACAATGGCAAATATTTTTCCTGATGATTATCAATAAGCCAGTTTTATAACTTGACTGTCATTATTTTTTAATAGGGTTCAGTATAATCCATGTAATTCAATTTTTTTAAACAATAAATAGGATGGAGAAACCTTCCGCAATCCTGATTGATAAATTTCCATTTTCCCCTACAGAAGGACAGAAGCGATTGTTTTTACTGTTCGATAATTTTT
The DNA here is from genome assembly GCA_030857845.1 of Bacteroidota bacterium. Lineage (GTDB taxonomy): Bacteria > Bacteroidota > Bacteroidia > Cytophagales > Cyclobacteriaceae > JALZND01. The sequence continues at coordinate 5,315 of JALZND010000127.1, forward strand.
TGGAAAATGACTCCGCAGTCCATCAGACTTTATTGCTTAAAGGTTTTGCAGGAACAGGAAAAACTTCTGTAGTGGGGGCAATCGTGAAGACATTACCCTTTTTCAACAAGCGATATTGCCTCCTGGCTCCTACGGGCCGGGCTGCAAAGGTTATGTCTCAGTATACAAACAAGGTAGCTTTTACCATTCACAAGATCATATACAAACAAGTTGCTGACAACAATTCGGGTTTTGGATTTAAACGAGGCAAAAATTACTATAAAAATACCGTGTTTATAGTTGATGAAGCTTCGATGCTTTCAGATAGGGCAGAAGGTAACAGGGGAAGCTTGCTGGACGACCTGGTTTCTTTTGTATTTGAAGATAATTCCAACAAACTAATATTGATTGGGGATACGGCCCAACTGCCTCCCATAGGGCAGATTGACAGCCCGGCACTGGATGGAAATTATATCAAACGTCATTTTAACCTTTCGGTAAATGAGTGCCTTTTAACTGAAGTTATGCGACAGGAAGAGCAGTCTGGTATACTGTACAACGCTACTTTGCTAAGGGAGCTGCTGTTAAAGGAAAGCGCTGCAATTAAATTTAAAGTCGATGGTTATAAGGATGTTTTTAGGATGACTGGAGAAAAACTTGAAGATGGGCTGAGGTATGCTTATGGAAAGCATGGAGTAGATAATACCATCATCATTTGCAGGAGCAACAAGTCAGCGGTGCAATACAATCAATACATAAGAAGGGCAATCCACTTTTTTGAAGAAGAAATTGATGCAGGTGATATAATCATGGTGGTAAAAAACAATTATCATTACCTGCCAGAAAATGCGCCTGCTGGTTTTCTTGCCAATGGTGATTTTGCCGAGGTAATGAAAATTGTAAATTTGGAAGAAATTTATGGTTTTAGGTTTGCAACTGTATATCTAAGGCTTGTAGATTATCCTGATCAGGAAGTTTTTGAAGCCAAAATAATGCTTGACACCTTGCATACAGCCACACCTTCTATGACAGATGTTGAGTACAGGAAGCTTTATGAGCTCGTTTCGGAAGATTACAGCGACCTGGAAAATGTAAAGGAGAAAGCTGAAATGATAAAGAAAGACCCTTATCTTAATGCATTGCAGGTAAAATTTGCTTACGCCCTTACTTGCCACAAATCGCAAGGAGGGCAGTGGAATGCAGTATTCATAGACCAGGGTTACCTGAAAGAAGAAATGATAGGGCAAGAATATATTAAGTGGCTATACACTGCCATAACCCGTTCAACAGATGTAGTATTTCTGGTAAATTTTTCTGGTAATTTTTTTTAATTTTTGCAATCTTTGAGGCAAGGTTATTGTTGATCGTTTACATAAAAAAAACCAATATCAATTTATAAAACAAATCAGTATGAAAAAATTATTCATTTTTGTGTTAGTAGTTTTTAGTTATGTTCAAGTATCTGCTCAGGATGCAGCCACAAAAAATGCAAAAGCTACAGGTCCTGTAATTACTTTTGCTGAAGAAGCTCACAATTTTGGAGAAATCAAGCAGGGCGATAAAGTTGAGCATAGCTTTAAATTTACAAATACCGGCACCGAGGCTTTGGTATTATCAAATGTACTTACCCAGTGCGGTTGTACTGCCACTAGCTGGCCTCGTGAGCCAATAGCACCTGGAAAAACCGGTGAAATCTTAGTTACTTTCAGCAGTGCTGGTAAAATGGGTGTTCAGAATAAAGTTGTTACAATAGTTTCTAATGCATCAAATTCACAGGAAAGGGTAAAAATTATTACAAACGTTCTTCCTAAAGGTGATTCTTAAAAATAGATAATTACATAAAAAAGCCTCTAAACGGAGGCTTTTTTTAAGCCTGATAATTTTTAAGGATGGCCAAAAACAAAAATACCCATCCCCCTATTAAAAATAAACCTCCAATGGGGGTAATTGCACCCCATTTAGTAATACCTGTAAAACACAATAGGTATAGAGAGCCGGAAAAAACAAATATACCCGCTACAAGCGATATGGCTGCATAATTCAGTAGTTTTGATTCTATGTTATACATGATGATGCCAACGGCAAGGAGCATCAGTGTATGATAAAATTGATATTTAACAGCAGTTTCAAAAGTAGCAACCCGGTTTGTGGTTTCCAGGAAATTTCGAAATGCATGTGCGCCAAATGCACCTATAATAACTGAGAAGGCGCCTAAAAAACAGGATGTTAACAGGATAATTTTTTGCATCGGTAGTAATAAAAAAAAACCGGAAACATCCCGGTTTTTATGTAGCCCCGACGAGAATCGAACTCATATCTAAAGTTTAGGAAACTTCTATTCTATCCATTGAACTACGGGGCCATTTAGCTTTAAGCCTATTCCTAAGAACAGAAATGCAAATTTATAAAATATTTACACTATTTACAATTCATCCTAATTAATTCATCATTCGGTTTTAAAAATATTAAGGGTGCAGTTTTATTTAGGAAAATATTCCATTATTCAATTTTATTTTAACACCCTCAATTCGAATGATATATATAGATTTAAACCCTTACTATTATTTCTTTCATAATTCAGGTCGGTATTAAAAATTATCGATTGCCATGTTTATATTAAAATATTATATTTAGGTATATTGATCAACTTCCTTAAGGATATGAAACATTTTTTTCTTTTAATTATAATTTTCTCAGGTGTTACAGCAGCATTTTCTGCACCTGATTCAGATAGTACATTATTGAAGTTAGACAATGAACTTTAAAAGTAAGATTTTATCTGGCCTATAAAGTTGAACTTTCCACAGAATCAATCCAATCATATTTATCTTTTTAATTAATCAGATATATGTAATATAAAGATTGATTCTCCTAAAGCCTTGCATAAATCTTCTTCTTATTTTTGTAAGAAGCGATAATTTATTACAGCTGCCTTAATAAAATCCATCTAATATTTGATTTTTCGAATGCGCAACCCATATTTTTCCATGCTGGGCACTTCCTGGACTTATGCACGTGAGGAAAGAAAGCGATATATATTAATCTACACGATGTTTATAGCTGCCAATTTGGTGGTAGCTATGTTTCCACTATGGTACGGATGGTTTGTTAACGGGTTGCAGCGGGAAGGGGTCAATATTTTGAAAAATGCCTGGATGTATGCAGGTGGATTTCTTGCATTAAAATTAACAGAATGGGCTTTTCATGGTCCTGCTAGGGTCATGGAAAGAAAACTGGCATTCAATATCAGTAAAAATTTCCTTGATGACCTTTATCATAAAGTTCTTCACCTTCCCTTGGATTGGCACAAAGACCACCATAGTGGCGCAACCATAAATAGGATTAAAAAAGCTTATGACGCATTGCGGGCATTTTTTCAAAACGGGTTTATTTGTCTCTACGGTCTTTGTAAATTCGTCATTTCTTTTGCTGCCATTGTTTATTTTTCGCCTTTATTTGGAGGGATTGGCGTTGTACTTGGAATGATCACTTTTTGGATTATATCAAAATTCGATAAACCTTATGTCCAGTCTTTAAGGGAAGTAAATGAAGGGCAACATAAAGTTACCTCCAATCTTTTCGACTGCCTTTCAAATATTGTAAGTGTAATAACCTTGCGCCTTGAAAGAAGGATGGAAGCTGGCCTAATGAACAAAGTCTCTGATATATATCCATCATTCCGGCAAACTGTTTCCATCAACGAATGGAAATGGTTTGCTGCGCAAATGATGGTATCTTTGA
>JALZND010000498.1 GCA_030857845.1 Bacteroidota bacterium
GGGGAGGTGTTTGGTTATTTCTTCAGGAAGAAAGACCCAAGCCGGCCTTCTAACTTTAACATCAGGATGATGCATGGGATCAACAAGATCTCCATTATTATTTTTCTTTTAGGTATACTCTTTGTAATTTTTAAAAAATTTATTTTGTGAACATAGAAACTTTCAGGGACTTTTGTATCGCAAAAGAAGGCGTTACAGAAGAATTTCCTTTTGATGAGTGTACACTGGTGTTTAAGGTGGCAGGAAAAATCTTTGTTCTGGCAAATGTTGATAATTTTACCAGCATAAATGTAAAATGCGATCCTGAGGAAGCTATTCTGCTAAGGGAACAATATCCAGCTGTTAAACCAGGATACTACATGAACAAAAAGCACTGGAATACAGTGCTCATTGATGGTTCAATTTCCGATCCATTATTAAAAAAGTGGATTGACCATTCTTATGAACTTGTTTTTAATTCATTGCCAAAAAGTTACAAACAATCTTTAAATGCCCAGAAATAGATTGATGGCAAAGAATTTATATATCCTAATCGTCTTCATTTTTTCAATTGGTTGTGTCAAAAAAGAAATGGTTGTTCAACAAACTAATTACCCGCCTCTCGAGGAGCAGGATAGTTTTCAATATTTAGCATTGGGAGATTCCTATACAATTGGGGAAGGAGTGAATGAAAGTGAAAGATGGCCTGTAGTATTAATAGATAGGTTGAAGCAGGAAGGTATACCATTTAATGTTCCAAAGATAATTGCCACGACAGGATGGACTACAACGGATTTAATTGCTGCAATTGATAAAGAAGATTTAGCAACATTCAATTTGGTTTCTTTGCTTATTGGAGTAAACAATCAATACAGGGGTTATGATTTCAATATATATAAAGCAGAATTCAGGGATTTATTAATCAAAGCTATTAAACTTGCAGGAAATGACCCTTCAAAAGTATTTGTAGTATCGATACCTGACTATAGTGTAACCCCATTTGCGCAATCACGAAATCCTCAAAAAATAGCCTCAGAAATTGATGCTTATAACAAATTCAATAAAGATGTTGCCATAGAATTGGGAGTGGCATACTTTGATATAACACCCATTTCAAGAAATGCAGCAAATGATGATGGTTTACTTGCAGAAGATAATCTGCACCCTTCTGCTAAAATGTACCATGAATGGGTGGATATGATCTATCCTGAAATTAAATCCAAGTTTTGATAATCTAATAAATATTAATGGTGATGGCCTCCTTCGCCATGGACATGGCCATGTGATATTTCTTCTGGGGTAGCCTCCCGTACTTCCTCTACTTTGCCAACAAAATGTAAATTCATATCTACAAGGGGGTGATTGAAATCTACCAACACTTCTTTTTTTTCTATTTTCAAAATTTTGCCTTGTACCTGGTGGCCCCGCTCATCCATCATGGGTACGAAGTTGTCTTCCTGGAGCAATTCTTCATCAATCTTGCCATCAACTTTGAAAGCTTCTTTTGGCAAGTAAATAACAGCTTCCTCATCCTTTTCACCAAACCCTTCCTCAACAGTCAAATAAAAATTAAATTTCTCACCTTGTTCAAGTCCGTTAAGTTTCTTTTCAAAACCTTCAGGCAAACCACTATTTCCATACAGAAAATAAAACATATGGTCAGGTTCTACTTTTTCTACCAGTAAAGTTTCTTTGTCTTGATTTGAGACCCTCAATTCATAAGTTAAACTTACTACTTTATTATTGCTTATTTTCATTTTTAAAGATTATTAAGTTGATCACAATTAATGAATTTGGGTAGCAGTTGAGTTTAAACTTAACTGTTTATTTGAAACAGCCCAATTTTATATTACAATTAAAATGCTTTTTAAGGAACCAGAACCATGTTTAAAAAACAAATATATTGAAGTTGACCATGGAATTAAAAGTCAATTCCAATTAATTAATATTTTAGCTTATGACTTCCAAAGATTAACCTTTATTTTTTGGGGACATATGTTTATACCTATTTTGTTTCGTTGTATTTTTAAAAATCTAAAGCTCAATAATATAATTGTATTTCCTGGACAATGTTTGCACGCAGGGTAATTTACTCTTCATACATATTAAAGTGGATAAAGTAAGGGCAGATTTATTCTGGAAATGTACTGTGTAATATTAGAAAGATATTTGCAAAAGGATATACACAGGAAACCTTGTACATTAGCCTGTGTGAATATTGACACACAAAAGAATATGATGCCATAATTTTAATGAACAAATTTTTTATCATAAAAACGTTCATACTTGCTTTTGCCTTGCTTACATCCTGTAAGGACAAGATGATTTGTCCTGCTTTTCAAAGCACCTATATATTGGAGGAGGATGCATCAAAACAGCTGTTTTCCTTGTTTGGAGAAGATTCCCTCCCCAAAAGCAAAGTCTGGATACAGAAGAACCGCTATGGCATGATTGTGAAGGTAAAGCACAAAAAACGGTTGGACGATTTCAGGACCGTAAAGATGAAAACCATTTACCCGGATTCAAAAATTGATACTGTTGGAGTTGATGAGGAATCGTTTGCAAACCAAGATAATGACACCCTACAGCTGGAAGCCTCCACAGGGGCCAATGTAAGGTATAACAGCGATCAATACAGCTATATGAAGTATATAGGTGATGATATTGCAAAAGCTTACGAGCGAAAACAAGCGGAATATAACAAAGGCAAGAAAGAGAAAGAAGAAAAAGAAGCATTAGAACCTGCAAAATCTGACAGGAAAACCAGGAGGGAAGAGAAGCGTAAAAAAAAGCAAGAAAGCAAGGAGCCAAAACCTACAGAAGAAGAAGAGGAGGAAGATGAAT
>JALZND010000499.1 GCA_030857845.1 Bacteroidota bacterium
CATTGGATGCCCATAATTTCCTGGCAGGAATGATTGAGGTCCAAAAAATATTTTGAAAATCAATGCCAAGTTTTAGTGCCGAATTATAAGAAATACGTATACAGAATAAATGATTTTATTTTTTAATTTTTTTTACTTGTTATGGACCCGAACAAAGAAATAATAGCCAAGCTAAAGGAGTTGAATGAAAAACTTGCCAAATTGATTACATCTACTAAAGAAACTTACAAAATGCTTGATTCGGCGATCAAAAAAACCAATAGATCTCCAAAGGAAGAGGTTTCTGAAACAAGTTTATTGGCAAAATCTGCAAACCGGTTCTTGAACTAAAGCACATCATTGACAAGGATTTTGTTCATTATTCTTTAGCTATTTTTATATTTAGCTTTTCTGCCTTACATTTCTGTTAAATTTAGTTTTGTATGCAAATAGCCTTTCAGCGAAATCATACTCGATAAAATAAATATAACAAAAGTGAATTTAGGCAAGCTTCGAAAAGAAATTGATCAAATAGATGATCATATATTAAAGTTGTTGAACCAAAGGATGGCTATTGTAAAAGAAATTGGCCATCTTAAAAACCTTAACAATTCTATCATTTATCGTCCTGAACGGGAAAAATCTATTATTGATAGATTGTCACAGCAGAACCCAGGATTGCTAAACCGCAAGGCGATTGAAGCTATTTACCTTGAAATTTTTGCGGTAAGCAGGAATATTGAGCTTCCAGAGAAAGTGGTATATCTGGGTCCAGAAGGAAGTTTTACCCATCAGGCAGCAGAAAGCCGGTTTGGTGCCATGAGCGACTATATCCCCTTAGGCTCTATCAGTGCAGTATTTGAAACAATAGATACGGGAAGGGCTAGGTTTGGTGTAGTTCCTATTGAAAACAACCAGGAAGGTGTGGTAAGCGAAACTGTAGACCTACTTGAAAAATTCGACCTAAAAATAGTAGCTGAAGTGCCCTTGTCCATACATTTTGCTTTTGCCACAAAATGCGATAATGTTACTGATATCAAAAAGATATATTCAAAAGATATCGCATTCAGGCAATGCAAAAAATTCATAGATGATATGTACGGAGAGCAAAAGGTTGAGTTAATACCTGTAAACTCTACTTCAAAAGCAGTAAAAATAGCCATAATGGAAGAAAACAGTGCTGCTATTTGCTCTCACATTGCCGCAAAAATGTACGACCTTCCCATTTTATTTGATAATGTCGAGAATTCTGAAAATAACCAAACCAGGTTTCTGATAATCAGTAAAAATTTTATTAACCAAAAGGGTACAAAAGACAAAACTACCATTTTAGCGAAATTATCAAATGAGCCAGGCAGCCTTGTTAATTTCCTGCAAGATTTTCACAAAGCCGGGATCAACCTATCTAAAATTGAAAGCAGGCCTTCCAAGAACGACAAAAGTTTCAGGTATTGGTTTTTGATTGATTTTGATGGACATTTTGAAGATGAAAACGTGAAAGTAGTACTTGAAAAGCATCAAAAAAACATCAAAAACCTGGGGAGCTATGTTAAATTGTGTTAGGAAGTATACCTAACTCAACATTTTTCAAGGGTGCAATTTTCACTTTCAAATTCAACTTCTATGGTGATATGCTGGATGTTGTTGGAGTTGCTGATTTCCCTGATTTTATTTTTAATGTTCAATATTTCCTGATTATCAATGTCATCATCTACTACCATGTGCAGGGTCATAACATAAAATGCCCCATCCATTGTCCACACATGGAGGTCATGAACAGAATTCAAACCATCTATCCGCATGAGTGAATCTTTGAATACTTGTAGATCAATGTTTTCAGGTTTTCCTTGCAAAAATATCCTTATCGTTTGTTTGAAATTTTTGATGACATTAAAAAGTATATAAGAAGTAAACAATAAAGATAGCAATGGGTCCAGTATTGGAAAATACCAAAAATACATCACAATACTGGCAATAAGTACCGTTACCCATCCAAATACATCTTCGAGCAAATGCAGGGTTACTACCTTTTCGTTCATGGACTTGCCGTTTTTTACTTTAAGGACAGCAGCGCCGTTAAATAATACACCAAATATTGAAAGAATTATCATTCCTTGGGCATCGGGTTGCTCAGGATTTACCAGGCGGGGCAAAGCTATAATCAATATAACCAAAGAGCCCGTAATGAGCACCACACTATTTATAAATGCAGCCAGAAGTGAAAACCTTCCGTACCCATAAGTATAATTTAAATCCCTTTTCTTTTTGGAAACCTTATCGAAATACCATGACAGGCCTAGTGATATTGAATCTCCGAGATCATGAAGGGCATCAGAAAGTATGGCTACACTGTTTGTATATATGCCACCTATTATTTCAATAATTGTAAAGATCAAATTTAAGAAGAATGCAAACCGAATATTCTTGGTGCTGTCTTCATGATGATGGTCATGTCCCGAATGATGGTGATGAAGGTGTCCCATGTTATTTTAGCCTATCTGCAAAAATTATTGACAAGATAATAAGTGTCATTTTAGTTGTACAAATTTTTAAGTTTATAAACATCTAACATTTATTCTTTGCTACTTATAGATATTTATAAGAGTGGTTTTCTGTTTGATTTCAATAGATGAATTTAACCATATCAAATATTGTTTAAATGATGTGGTAAAAGTTCGAACTTTTTATGTATTAAGATTAATTATTACAAGTAAATTAAATTCACTAAATTAATTTAATTAAATGGTAAAAATTTGAAGTATATATTAAAGCTTTTGCTAATTGTCTGCTCAGTCGTTTTTCTCCTGACACTACCGATCATTGCTAGCTGTCAGGTTTA
>JALZND010000500.1 GCA_030857845.1 Bacteroidota bacterium
TTCTGCCTCGTTTGCACATTTACATATTCAATCTTTTGATTGGCAGCTTATTTTGACGGCTGTTGCGGTTTTAACAATGCTGATAGGCAATTTTTCAGCTTTATGGCAGCAAAATGCCAGGAGAATGATGGCGTATTCCTCTATTGCACATGGTGGCTTTTTATTAATTGGCATTATTGCTTTCACACAATTCAGTTTGAATAGTTTTCTTTTTTATGCTGCGGTTTACATGATCATGAACTTTGGGGCATTTTTCCTTTTAAATATTCTTGGCAACAAAACAGGGTCTTTGATAATCAATGATTATAAAGGATTAGGAAAAGAATATCCTTACATAGGAATAATGATTATAATCGTAATGATCGGCCTTACAGGGCTGCCACCAACAGCGGGGTTTTCGGCAAAGCTTTTGATATTTTCTTCTTTATGGGACGTATATCAACAAACTGGTGAAAACCACCTGCTATACCTGCTCATTTTTGGCCTATTGAATACAATCGTCTCCCTTTTCTTTTATTTAAAGATACCATATTTCATGTTTTTTAAAGAAAACAAAAACATAGTAGCCTCAAAATATATTTATAATATTTCTGATAAAATAGTTGCCTCAATATTAATTTTTCTTACGCTTATATTGTTCTTTAAGTCTGATTGGTTGTTGGACATAATTAATAGTATTAACTTTGTACTATAAACTTTCATCATGAGTGATATTATAAAGCATGAATGTGGTATCGCAATGATACGCCTAAGAAAGCCTCTTTCATTTTATATTGAAAAATATGGCACTCCTCTTTATGCAGTAAATAAGCTTTACCTTTTAATGGAAAAACAACATAACCGGGGTCAGGATGGAGCTGGTGTTGCCAACATTAAAATTGGAGTCAAACCGGGGTCTCGGTACATAAGCAGGTATCGTTCTGTAGATCCGATGCCAATAGCTTCTATCTTCAAGAAAATTGGCAAAAAGTTTAAAAAGGCCCAAAAAGAGGGCAAATCTTTGTACAAAGATGCTGATTGGCTTAAAGCCAATTGTGCCTTTACCGGTGAGGTATGGTTAGGGCATTTAAGGTATGGCACCCACGGAAAAAATGAAGTAGAAAGCTGCCATCCAATGCTACGGCAAAATAACTGGCGCAGCAGGAACCTTGTGGTAGCAGGGAACTTCAACATGACAAATGTTGATGAGTTGTTCGACAATTTGGTAAAGCTGGGGCAGCATCCAAAGGAAAAAATGGACACAGTTACTGTCTTGGAAAAAATAGGACATTTCCTTGATGAAGAAAATCAAATGATTTTTAATAAATACAAGCATAAATATTCAAATGAAGAAATTACAGACATTATTGAGTATGAGCTTGACCTTCAAAGGGTATTAAGGCGTTCCTGCAAAGACTTTGATGGCGGTTATGCTATGGCGGGAATGATTGGCCAGGGTTCTGCTTTCGTTGCCCGCGATCCTGCGGGGATCAGGCCTGCATATTACTATGCTGATGACGAAGTAGTGGTGGTAGCTTCTGAGAAACCCACAATTAAAACAGCCTTTAATGTGGAATACGACCAAATCCACGAAGTTGCACCTGGGCATGCCCTGATCATCAACAAACAGGGTGATTACGGGCAATACCCATTTATTCCCCAGCTGGAAAAAAAATCATGCAGCTTTGAAAGGATTTACTTTTCCAGGGGTACCGATCCAGATATCTACAATGAAAGGAAACAATTAGGAAGATTGCTCCTGCCGCAGATATTTGAAAAAATTAATCATGATCTGGTGAATTCGGTATTTACCTTTATCCCTAATACGGCAGAAACCTCGTTCCTCGGTATGATTGCAGGAATGGAAGATTATCTCATCAAAGAAAGAAAAAAGATTATCCTGGAAGGACAGGCACATGAAGATTCTTTGGATAAAATCCTATCCTTCAGGCCCAGAATAGAAAAACTGGTGATAAAAGATGCCAAGCTTAGAACTTTCATTACTGATGACTTGCACCGGGACGACCTTGTTGCACATGTTTATGACACTACCTACGAAGTAATTAATAAAGGCGTCGATACCATTGTGGTTATTGATGATTCAATTGTAAGGGGCACAACTTTAGAGAAGAGCATTTTAAAGATGCTTGACCGCTTAGGCCCTAAAAAAATCATCATTGTATCTTCTGCCCCCCAAATCAGGTTCCCCGATTGCTATGGCATTGACATGTCAAAGATGAAAGAATTTATAGCTTTCAGGGCTTGTTTGGCACTGTTAAAAGAAACACACCAAGAAAACCTGCTGGACAGCGTTTACGAAAAATGTGTCTCGTCTGTCCATGAAAAAAATATCCCTAATTATGTGAAAGAGTTGTATGCCCCTTTTACACCTGAACAAATCTCAGATAAAATAGCTGAAATCGTTACCCCATCTGATCTTAAAGCTGAAGTTCAAATCATTTATCAGACTGTAGAAAATCTACACAAAGCTTGTCCCAACCATATTGGTGACTGGTATTTTACAGGCGACTATCCCACCCCTGGCGGAAATAAAGTAGTAAATAAAGCTTTTGTGAATTTTATGGAAGGAAAAATGGTAAGGGCTTATTGAGGTATGGGTGATGGATTATGGGTTATAATTGGGTGTCATAATGTAAGGTAATGGGACTGGGGATACATAGGAAATAAGGTGATTAAAAATCAGGAAGTAAAAGGGATATTTGTTAATTTTCGTTGAATGTGAAAATTTCAAAGATTTACCTAATGAATTATATATTGATGGATACGTTTTAACTGATGATGGAAAATTCCGATAAATTGGCTGCTGTGGG
>JALZND010000501.1 GCA_030857845.1 Bacteroidota bacterium
TTCAATATTGGTGGAGGAACACATCATGCATATCCAAGCTGGGGAGAGGGGTTCTGTATTTTAAATGACATTGCAATAGCATCCAGGTATCTTTTGGATAAAGGATTAGCCAAAAAGATCCTTGTTTTAGACCTCGACGTGCACCAGGGAAATGGTACCGCGGCGATTTTTTCAAACGACCCAAAGGTCTTCACATTCAGCATGCATGGGAGGGAAAACTATCCATTGAGAAAAGAAAAATCTGACCTTGATATTCCCTTGGAATCCAATACCCAGGATGATGAATACCTAAAAATCTTAAACCAGCACCTTGATAAGGTTATAGATAAAAGTCTGCCCGATATAATTTTTTATCAGGCTGGTGTTGATGTGCTCGAAGTCGATGTACTTGGCAAGCTTTCTTTGAGCAAAGAAGGGTGCAAAAACCGGGACTCAATGGTTTTGCAAGCATGCTATTTAAAACAAATACCTGTGGTAATAACAACGGGTGGTGGATATGCCTCAAGGATTTACGATATTGTAGATGCTCATAGCAATACGTTTAAAATTGGGCTTGAGCTTTATTCTTAGTATGGACTATTATTTTGTTAGCTTGTGGAGACAGGGGAACTTTCGAGGCAAATATTAAAAAAGTATTGGGGTCATGATCAATTCAGGCCGCTGCAGCAGGATATTGTTCAAGCAGTATTTGAAGGGAATGATACTCTTGCCCTTTTGCCAACAGGTGGCGGGAAATCAATTTGTTTTCAGGTGCCGGCAATGATGAAAGAGGGGATTTGCCTGGTTGTTTCACCGCTCATAGCTTTGATGAAAGACCAGGTAGAACATCTACAATCTAAAGGGATAGCGGCGGCGGCAGTATTTTCCGGGATGCATAAAAAAGAGATTGACATTTTATTGGACAACTGTGTTTATGGTAAAATAAAGTTTTTGTATGTTTCTCCCGAACGCCTGAAGACAGAGATGTTTTTAGAAAGGGCAAAGAGGATGAACATAAACCTAATTGCCGTTGACGAGGCCCATTGCATCTCACAGTGGGGCTATGACTTTAGGCCCGCTTACCTTGAAATTGCTGCACTACGGGACCTGCTTCCAAAAATTAATGTAGTTGCACTTACAGCTACGGCCACAAAAGATGTAAAAAAGGATATCCAGGAAAAACTAAAATTTAAAAACCCTAAAGTTTTTCAAAAAAGCTTTGCCAGGGATAATTTATCATATTCCAGTTTCAATATTGAAGATAAGGGGAAAAAGCTCCTTCAAATTTTAACTAATGTTCCTGGGGCTGGAATAGTATATGTAAGAAGCAGGAAAAAAACCAAAAGCACAGCTGATTTTTTAAGGCAAAATAATATTTCTGCCGCATATTATCATGCAGGCCTTGAACACAGTCAAAGGGATCAGGTACAGGACGATTGGATAAAAAACAAAACCCGCATTATTGTCGCAACCAATGCATTTGGAATGGGCATCGACAAGCCAGATGTAAGGGTGGTAGTCCATATGGACCTTACAAATACTTTAGAGGCATACTACCAGGAAGCTGGCAGGGCCGGCAGGGACGAGAAAAAAGCTTATGCAGTGGTGTTGTTCCACCAAGGTGATATAGAAGATTTAAAAGGTTGGGTATTACAAAATTACCCAGTAATTGATTTTATAAAAAAAGTTTACCAATGTTTGGCCAACTATTTTAAAAGTGCCGTTGGGAGCAGCTTTTTGGCCAGCTATGATTTTGAAATGGCAGAATTTATTAAAACCAATAATTTGCCGGCCCTTGGTACTTACAGTGCTTTAAAGCGGTTAGAGGATGAAGGTTTTATCCAATTCAATGAATCTTTTTTCAACCCTAGCCGGCTGATGATTTTGCTCGGCCACCATGATCTTTACAAGTTCCAGATTGCAAATGCTTACTATGACCCCCTGATCAAAGCGCTTTTAAGGATTTATGGCGGCGAAATTTATTCCAGCTTCATTAAGCTATCTGAAAACCAAGTAGCTAAATTTATGGAAAACCTTACCGTAAATGAAGTAGAAAAGCAACTAAATGCCCTGCATCAAATGGAGGTATTGTTTTACGATCCGAAAAAGGATAAGCCTCAGGTAACTTTTCTTACCCCTCGGCATGATGCTACTTCATTGCCCATGAACGCCATGGAATATAAAAGAAGAATGGAAAATGATCAACATAAAGTGGATTCTGTAATTCACTATATAACTCATTTGAAAAGATGTAGATCATTGGTCCTATTGGAATACTTTAATGAAATATCCTACAAGGTATGTGGCATTTGTGATATATGCCAATCAAAAAAACCAGTATCTGAAATAGATGAAACAAAAATGCAGGCCGGACTTAATTTTATAAGCGAAGCACTATTAAAAGATGCTTTGAGTATTGAAAATTTAACAGAAAAAATCCAGCCCAAAAACAAAGAAAAATTCCTGATGGTAATAAGGCTCTTGCTTGATAGGGGAAGCCTTAAATATGATGATTCCGGTAGGATTCGGATGGGGAGTAAGGAATAAGAATTATTTAAAAAATGGGAAATAGGTATTAACCCATCTCCCAAAATTATACAAAATCTTAATAATTTATCTGCAGTTGCAACCTTAGCAAGCTTCCGGCTTGTTGATTTATAGGTCTTTGAAAATCTTCAAAAGTACGGTCAGAAAAAGTATACATTGCCACCAACTCAAAATTAGGCACAGGCTGCCACTCAAGGCCCACTTCTAGTTCTTTTACATTGTATTTTCTTGCATCGAGTTCATGTTTTTTGCCACCATCATAATACTGGAACCTGGTGAAAGG
>JALZND010000502.1 GCA_030857845.1 Bacteroidota bacterium
CAAACCCTGATGTGTCAATTTTTTCAGCTTCTTTCTTTTTGGTTTCTTTATCGCTAATCAACAAAAGTTTATTTCGGGCTTTCTCAACTATCTTAGGGTCTGGCGATTTTTCAATCACTGAATTCAAGGTTGCTTTTGCCTGGAAAAATTCATCCATTGCAATATAATTATCTGCAATGAGCAGAAATGACCGGCCCAACCAATTTTCATATGCTGAAAAACTTGTGTTCAGGTTGTATAAGGTTTCAATAGATTGTTTGTATTGCTGCCTCTTGTGCATGATCTCTGCAACAAGGTACTGTGCTTCTGCTCCATTTGCATCTTTTGGAGTATTTAAAGCGTTTAGGAAATGGTCTACGGCCTCATCCAAATCACCTTTTGCATAAGCAGATTTACCTAAATAGAGTAAAGCTGTATTTGAAGCATTGGCATTTACATTGCCCCTTTCCAAAATGGTGTTTGCATAAAAGGCACTGGAATCATATTTTCCCATCAAATAGTGTGACTCCATCAATCCGGCCCATGCATTATATTGTTCCTTTTTGCTTTGTGCCCTATTGGCGAGCTGGTGATAAAATTTAATAGCTTCCGGGTATCTTTTATTTCTTGACTCAAGTTCGGCTATCCTGGAGATGGCACGGGTGGCCAATGGAGAGGATGATTGTTTAATGACATCATAATAATTTTCAAGGGCTTTATTAGAATCATCAAGCCTGTAGTATGATTCGGCTGTATAAAAGTGTGCTTCATTTTTAAAACTGCTTCCTTGATAGTTTCTTGAAAATTCATTAAATCCTTTTATAGCATTTTCATATTTTTCGCTGAAATACAAATTCTTTGCTGATTCAAACTCAATGGTTTCCAGGGCTTTGTTATCTGGGTTGGCCTTTTTATAAGTTGCCATATACGGGGCAAACTGATCTGATTTACCTACATTGGTCAATGCTTGTTGCAGACCTAATAAAGCTCCGTTTGCTACAGTGTGAGAAGCATATTCATCCAGAATCCTTTTATAGTCAGTGATGCTCTTCTCATAATTATTCAGGTTGGCATTTGCCAAAGCTCTCCTTTGTAAAGCATATGGTATGTAGGTGCTTTGTGGCCTGGTTTGGATCAATCTTGAAAAATAAGCAACAGCTGATTCATATTTGCCTTGCTCAAAATCTAGCTGCGCCTTTTCAAAGATTGTATTGTCGATATATCGCGAATTTGGAAACTGATTTATAACAATATCAAAATTATTATGTGCCATAGTGGGGTTTCCTTGAATACTTTGTATTACGCCCATTTGATAATATGCATAATCTTTATCAGGATTATCAAGTTTTATGGCTTTCTCAAATGTATTTAAGGCATTGTTATAGCTCTTATTTGCATAATAGCTATCTGCAAGCCTGATTAGGGCATCATTATAAAACAACTTGTTATTAGATTTTTCAACCTTATCAACATATTCTTTAAAATGTACCAAAGCCTTATCGAATTGGCCTGTATTATAATATGCATACCCAATGCCATACCTTGCCTTTAGGTGGTGTGGGGTTTGTGATGTAACGGGGGTGCGCAATACGGAAGCATATGAATTTATGGCTTCTTCATATTTCCTCCCTATGCTGTATGCCTCTCCTGACCAATAATGTGCCATCACAACAAATTCAGGATCATAAGGATATTCCAATGATTTCTGAAACATTTGTACTGCATTGAAGTAGCGCGCATTGTTAAAATTTTCTGTCCCTTTTAACAGGGTTACTTTTTGATATATTTTCTTAACATTTTCACTCTTCGAATTAAGGCTCTCAATATGCTTGATAGCAAGGTCATAATCGCTTGAATTGAGGTACGAATCACTTAACAGGTCATTGGCCTCATTTGAATAGGTGCTTTTTGGAAACATTTTATTAAAATCTATAAAAGCTTCAATTGCCTCTTTATGATTTCCTAAATCATATTGAACCTTGGCAAAATTAAAAGCGGCCTGCTCCTGGAGATTTTTGTTGTGCTCTATTTTCCTTGCTTTATCAAAAGCAGAAACAGCAAACACTTTATTGTTTTCCTTAAGGTACAAAGCACCTAAATAATATGAAGCAAATTGCCCGACAGTATCTTCCTGTAATGCAACAGCTTTAAAATTGTCTATTGCTTTTTCATTTTGTCCCGTTGCATATTGTGAATAGGCGAGCCGGTAAACTACCTGAGGGTCTGCTTTTGTTGGGTTTCCTTTTATAAATGCATCCAAATATTCAGCAGCTTTTGCATAGTTCTGATTCTTATAATGCGCTTCAGCTGCCAGGAGGAAAATTTCTTCAGAGTTTTTTATATTGCGGCTATCCTTAAGGATACCATCTGCATAAGCCAATAACTCATCATACCGCTTTTGCTTATAGTATATATTGGCGATCATAGATGGTACAATAGATGCATAAGTTTCACTTTGTGCTGCTCGCTTCAGGTCCATCAATGCATTGTCATAATCTTCATTCCTAAACCCAATATATCCCGCATAATAATTGGATGCTGGCGTATAAGGATTTTCATAGCGTTTTACTGTATTGAAACGCTGTAAGGCTTTGTCGAAATCTTTTCTGCTGAAATATGAATATCGAGTTTTAAATTGCACCTCTGCTTTTTTGTCCTGGCTTAATTTCGAAACATCTACTTTTTCAAAGTATTGGACAGCTTTAGCATAATTTTTATCTTTATAATAAAAATTACCAAGCTCATTATATGCATTTAATGATTTGGGATGGCCCTCGTGATCATAAATAAATTTTTCAATTAATTTTTCGCCATCCGCATTGTAG
>JALZND010000128.1:0-6374 GCA_030857845.1 Bacteroidota bacterium
TTATACTTATACATTCAATACCCAATTAAAAGAAGAAGACCCCAACAGAAGAAACCTGGGCAGAAGAAGGCATGATTTCTTCTTTAGGGGAAATGTCGATGTTTCAGGGAACACAATGCATGCCCTTCAAACATTATTGAACGATGAACCACCGTCGGACACAAGTCCTTATACTATTTTTGGAACTCCATATTCACAATACTCAAGATTTGAAACAGATTTCAGGTATTATTATAAACCGTCAGAGAAACAAACTTTTGCCACCAGGCTCCTGTTAGGGGCAGGCTTCCCTTATGGAAATTCCTCTACCTTACCATATGTAAAACAATTTTTTATGGGCGGACCGAACAGTATTAGGGCTTTCAGGGCCAGGTCTGTAGGGCCCGGACAATACATTCCACCAGCAGATCAAGCCAACATTGCTTTTTTTGACCAAGTGGGCGATCTAATGTTTGAGACAAATTTTGAATATCGATTTCCTTTGGTAAGTGTAGTTAATGGGGCGGTTTTTTTAGATGCTGGAAATATCTGGTTGATCGGAGAAGAAGATCGTCCTGAGGGCACTTTCAAAACAAATGATTTTCTCAATACTTTGGCGGTGGGAACTGGCTTTGGACTTCGGATCGATGTCTCATTCTTTGTATTGAGGTTCGACTTAGGAATTCCATTAAGATTCCCTCATAGGGAAGAATGGATTATCGATGAGTTTAAATGGAGCAATGCCATATTTAATATCGCAGTAGGATATCCATTTTAAAGAAAAAGCTTGATAATTTGAAGGAATCTTTAAATTATTATTATATTTGCTGGACTATCACAAACTTTGATGATTCAAAAATTCTTTCCCCTCGACAAGAATTATATTTTAAAAAAAGCACAGGCAGATGCCCAAAATGATCTTTTAATCTGGCTGGTTCAAGAAGTTATTCAAACCTATAACTTCCGTTTCAACCCCTTAGGCATAGAAGACGATACCATCATAAAAATAAAAAAGTGTTCCAATTACAATATATGTTCATTGGAATTATTTTACCAGGAGCTTTCGGGAATTTACCGTTACAAGTTTAATGAAATACAGCTTGAACTAATTTTTGATGGTAGGAGCCACTATGAAAAATACCGCCAGGAGTGGGAGGAAAATTTCAAGGAATGGGCAATGGAATTTTGCCAGTATACTAATTTTTTAAGGGCTGTACTTGAAGGTGCAGTAATTTTTACTGAAGCCAAAAGGGCCACCCTGGCACAAGCAAGGATGAAGTA
This sequence comes from Bacteroidota bacterium, assembly GCA_030857845.1. Taxonomy (GTDB): domain Bacteria; phylum Bacteroidota; class Bacteroidia; order Cytophagales; family Cyclobacteriaceae; genus JALZND01. Next base: position 1,261 of record JALZND010000128.1, read on the forward strand.
TTTTTTAAGTAAATATTTTGAATTGAAAGTTTATCGATATAAAGGGATTCGTACCTGCAAAATGGCCTAATATTTAATTTCAAACCATGGAAAATTTTTAACAGGGCCTGTTTCAAAATAAACTTCCTCAACATCTGCGAGTTCCGGACCTTCGCCGCACCATTCCATAAAAGCCTGTACCTGATCACGGTCACCTTCTACTTCTACATAAACTGACCCATCCTCTTCATTTTTTACAAAACCAGTGACCCCTATCTCTTCAGCCTTTTGTTTGGTCCGGGCCCGAAAGCTTACTCCCTGGACTTTTCCTTTTATAATTATATTGTGGTGTATCATATAGGAAAATTTTATAATGTAGCTTGTTTCATTATTTCGCACCCCGAGGATGTCCCTATACGATCGGCACCTGCATCAATAAATACTTTTGCCTGTTCGAGGGTTGTTATGCCTCCGGATGCTTTAATCCCTACATGGGGCGATAAAACCTGTCTCATTAGTTTCACCTGCCCTACCTGAGCGCCGGAGGGTGCAAATCCTGTTGAAGTTTTCAAGAAATCAGCTCCCGCATGTTGGGCTATCAAACACGCCTTTTCAATTTCTTCATCGTTCAGGAAAGCAGTTTCAATAATTACTTTTAACAAGGCGTTATTTTTATGCGCAAGTCCAGCACATTTTGCTATTTCTATCTTTACCCAAGGCATATTGGCCTTGAAGGCAGAAATATTCATTACCAGATCAAGTTCATTGGCACCATCATCAATTGCCTTCTTTATTTCCTCAATCTTTGTTTCAGTCATATTATATCCCAAGGGAAAACCTACCACAGTTACCACATTAATATTTGCATTACCTAATTCCCTTTTTGCTTTTTTTACCCAAAAAGGAGGCACACATATGCCATTGAATTGATGTTGCTTTGCCTCCTCCACTATTGTATAAATATCTTTATCTATAATATTTGGCTTAAGGACTGTCTGTTCAATGTATTGATTTATGGCTTCCATTTTAGAAAATTATAGTAAATTACAGATATATTAACAATTATAAATTGAAAAGTAAAAAGTTTAGTACAGCGAATAGATTATTACCAGTTAACCATAAAAAAAGCCACTTTTATGTGGCTAATAATGTCAATGTGTAATGCCACATTCATGGCAAAACTTCCGTTTCTTGAGTGGCCTCTTTTTCGGTTTTTTCTTATGGCCAAAATATGAGGGGTCGGAATATTGAGGTTTCCTCATATCTTTATCCATCTGTGCATATTTTTTAGCATTCGCCTTTTTCTGTTGCTCATACTTTGCCATACCAGCGTCAGCTGGTGTTGCTTTATTATTTGACTTTTTCTTCTTAGCTTTTACATTGTTTCCACCGCTGTCTTTAAAAATCTCATTGGGGTCCCTGGTTGGTGAATCCCAGCTTTTTTGAACGGCTTCTTTACTTTTTTTCTTGCCACCTGACTGCGCCAGTGAAACATTCAATGAAAAGAAGAAGATTATAAAAAAAGGAACAAGAAATTTCATTCGTTATTTAATTAAATTGATCAATAACATTCTTTAGCAAAAACTAATCCTATTTAACTTACCTTATTATAAACCTTCTTCTATTGTAAAAAGTAAACCAAAATAAGGCAAAGGGATTTGTATAATAAACTTATAAAAAATCATTCTATTGTATTTTAGATTAATGGGATTTGAAGGAGCATCTTTTTGAATTTTTGGGGTATGGGAAAATCAATCTCTAAATTGCCTTTTTTAATGCCTACTAACACTTATTTTTAAGAATATAATCAACAATTACGATACTAACTTTTAATCTTTAAAATCATGTGCTTGATTTTGTTTTCATGGGACCAACATGAAAAATATAAGTTGGTTTTAGCAGCCAATAGAGACGAATTTTACAGCAGGCCCACAAGAAAGGCTCATTACTGGGAAGAATCCCCTCAGGTTTTTGCTGGAAAAGATTTAGTTGCGGGCGGCTCCTGGATGGGCATCAGCAAATCAGGCAAGTTTGCGGCAATCACAAACTATAGGGACCTAAAAAATTCTAAGCCTGCATCAAATTATATATCCAGAGGAAACTTAATTGCTAATTATATCAAAAGTGATTACTCCCCATTCGAATTCCTGAAATCTACTCAAGAACTAGGTACTCTTTATGATGGATTTAATTTGCTGGTTGGTGATTTTCACGATCTTTACTTTTTTTCAAATGTTGAAAATGAAATTAAAAAGCTTGAATCAGGTATTTATGGGCTTAGCAATCATTTATTAAATACTCCATGGCCTAAGGTTTTGAAAGGCAAACAATTGCTTAAAGATCAGCTTTCCATTGATGGATTTAAGGATGATAAAATCCTAAACATGTTAATCAATATTGACCATGCAGAAGATAAGGATTTACCAGATACTGGATTGGAGTTAAGCTTTGAAAGAAGTTTATCGCCCATGTTCATAAAGATGGATGATTATGGCACACGCAGCAGCACTTTATTGAAGATTTCAAGAGATGGTAAATATAGCTTCCATGAAAGGACATTTGAGAATGGTGTTTTAAAGGAAGAGGCAAGTGAGCAACTGAATCTTTTCTAAGTTTCAATCTACACCATAAACATGATCACCCCTTGTATTTATTGAATAGTCTAATTCTCTTTTGGACGATAAAAATTGATCATATCCAACCTTTAAAGTCTCCCAAAGTTGGATCAAATCAGCTTATTTCTATGTTACTTTTTAATCTCATTATAATTTTTAGAATCTAATCTTCCCAGAAATATATAAACCGGAATTTGCTCTTGCCCAGCATTTTTAGCTTCAACCGCATAAATGTATATCTCTTATATTATATCGTTGGTCATTGGTAAACATCCAGTCGTGACACATTCCCCATATCCATCTCCTCCAACTCAATCTTTACAAGAGCTAATCCTGAAACAATTTTTTGTTCTTTTTCTGAATATGCCGCTTTTAACACGGGGAAACTGAATTTAATGTTCTTTCTGTATTGTCAATATAATAAAAGCAATAGACTATTTACTTACAATATTTATATATTTTAATTAAATTTTATAAAAATACATTTTTATATTTTTTATTTCCTTAATTTCGTATTTATAAATATTTTATCTAATTCTAATCCCATTAATTTTATTTAAAACTCTACTCATTATTGCAGGCATCTTTATGGCTAGCCTGCCTTCGTACAGCCAAGAAGGCTGTAGCACTATTTCAATTCCTTTTGATATTGAAGATTCAACAGAACTAGCCAAACAGGCTCCTTTTGGGCTCGATGGCGCTGAATCACTAATTTTCCTTCAACGGAATGGTTACAATTAAAAGAGTCGTATTTAGAAAAACTAGATAAAGAAGCTCCTGATCTTTTCAAACGGTTTAAAGAAAAAGAGATTAAAGTGAAAGAGAAGGAGAAAGCCGAAGCAGCCGGTCAAAGAACTTTAGCTGATGCAAGTGGCCTAGATTACATTGAAGTGAGATTTTGGCGTCAACTCAATTTTTACACAAATGCACCTTTAGTCTCTAATGCGGACTTTCAAACAAATACTACTATGGCAATTGATAATCTTAATAATGCTTTTAGAACCAATAATATTCCCCTCCGGTTTTATGCTTCCTGTAATAGCTACAGTTTTAAAACAAGTGAATCTAACATATCTACAAATGACATTACAAAATATGACGCGAAAAAAGTTATAGAAGTTTCATCCAACAGTAGTAAAGGCTTAGATGTGTTTTATTTTGCTGGAAAAATAATGGACGGCAATGCTTCTAAAAATTTTGCTTATTTTCCTTGGGATAAAAGAAATTATACTGTCGCCTCAACAACTCTTGGACTAATAACTTCCTCTTTTACACATGAAGTAGGACATGCATTTGCGTTGTATCACACGCATGAAAATGCCCGTGGTGCATTTTCAAATAATCGTACAGCGGATATATGTTTCCAGGAGAGTGTATCAAGAGTTAGAAGGAATTATTGGTATCAGGGATGTGCAAGTACAGATACTTTTTTGAAATGTGAAATCAATGGTGATCAAATTGCCGGTACTCAAGCTTCAATTGAAGAGTTATTTTCTTATATGACCCGCACTGGTACTTACAATGGTCTAGCAGGAACTGATAATTGGGGTGATTCCTGGATTCCTCCAGTTAATAACTATATGTCTGCTGGGAATAATGATTTCAGAACAGAAATAACTCCGATGCAGGCGGCCCGGATATTGAGTTACGGGAATAGCAGAAAAAACAGTTCATATGTAAGTGTAGCTGGCCCTTCTATATTATGCGTTGGAACAACAGGAACGTATTCTGTTTCCGTTTCAGGAGTTACCGCTTGTAATTGGACTGTGCCTACTGGATTTTCAATCTTATCAGGACAAGGTATAAATAAGGTAATTGTTAGAAACAATAGCTCAACTTCAGGAGGTGTTGTTGAAGTAGCTTTTAAAGGTTGCGGAGCTTTTGGAGCAAGCAAGAGAGTATCCCCAGTTAATAATGGGTATTATATTATTGGAAATAATTACGTAAATAATGATTATTCATCAAATACCTATTCTGTTTCTAATTCTAACGAAGTGGGAATTACATATTCCTGGACACCTCCCCCCAATACCTATGTTGGGGCTGGCGGAACCACTGGAAATAGCCTGAATTTAATATTTCCTTCGCATTTTACAGGGGGGTATGTTTCTGTGAAACAAACGTCGTCTTGTGGAACCACTTCCAAAAACATGTATATCCAAAGTGGGGGAAGCGGGTCGGCATATAGAATCCGCAGTGAACAAGATAGTGTATCTAATTTAGATGTTACTGTTTCCGATTTAGATTTTACAACACCATTTCTGGTTTATCCTAATCCTTCTAATGGAGCAATAACAGTAGAATTCCTTTTTAAGGAAAACTACTTAATACAAATTTATTCTATGGATAATAAACTTCAAAAAGAGGTTATTTCAGGGTCTCCGAAAAGTAAGTTAGATATTACCCATCTAACCACGGGTATTTACATTCTAAAAATCATTTATTCTAAAAGAAGCGTTTATTCTAAAAAACTCATCATAAATTAATTGCCATGAAAAAGATAATTATGATCATGCTCAT
>JALZND010000128.1:6384-8944 GCA_030857845.1 Bacteroidota bacterium
GCATTGGATGTAAGAAAGAATCAATAAAGGGGGATCCCGTTGAAGAGTATCATATCCTTAACTTTGTAGATAATTCCGGGGTAAATTTATTTGAAAGCAACCAAATCTCACCCTCAGAATTTAAATATGGTTCTGGTACTATCCTGGAATCATGGGAAGACTTACAGAAGGGAAAGGAACATCATATTTCGTATTTTAAGAAATATAAAGCAGCAGAGGATAATGTTTTAGAAATACTTGAAGAGAATGAATATTTAATTATAGAAGAATTTCAGGGAGAAGAAGTTAAAGGTATTTCTATTAATGGGGTTCAGTATACTTTAAAGCTTGCTCCACTAAAGGATGGAGTATTTCTAAATGATAAGGCCCTTGAATTCTCAACAGATTCACTTGATAAGAATAGAACTTTTTATTTACACCACATTGTACTGGAGTGATTACATTTCTGGTTTATCCTAATCCTTCTAATGGAGCAATAACAGTAGAATTCCTTTTTAAGGAAAACTACAAAGCACAGATTTATTCTATGGATCATAAACTTCAGAAAGAAGTTATTTTAAGTTCAACAAAAAGTAATTTAGATATAACCCATCTTCCTACGGGTATTTACATTCTAAAAATCATTTATTCTAAAAATAGCGTTTATTCTAAAAAACTCATCATAAATTAGTTAACATGAAAAAGATACTACTGATCATGCTCATTTTCCCATTATTCATTGGATGCAAGAAAGAGCCAAAAAATGACGGGGAAGCCCTTGAACAATGGCATATCCTTAATTTTGTAAATAAATCAGGGACAAATTTATTTGAAAGCAACCAAATACCCCCTTCTGAATTCAGATATGTCACCGAATCCTGGGACGATATAAAAATTGGAAAGGAACATTATATTTCCTATTTAGAGAGATCCCATTTTCCAGATGCGGATACTGTTGTTGATATACTTGAAAAGAACGAATATTTAATCATAGAAAATTTTCAGGGTGAACGAATTAGAGATATATTTATTAATGGGGTTCAGTATACTTTAAAGCTTGCTCCACTAAGGGAGGGAGTATTTCTAAATAATAAGGCCCTTGAATTCTCTACAGATAAATTTGAGGGTCGTACATTTTATGTACACCACATTGTATTGGAGGGATTTTGAAATAGTTTAATATGTAGCAACCTGTTTGATATTGGAGGTGCGTCTAAGAAGCGTACCTCCTTTTTTCTTAGGCTAAGCTTCATTTTACAATTTATTTATACAGAGTTATTTCTCCTATTCTCAATTAAAGTAGGTTTTGTTTTACACTTTAGACTTTTTCTATTTCATTTTTTCTTTATTATAGTTTTCATCCCTCACCTTTTGAATGAATTAATCCATTTCTTTTGTAGAATTTTTCGCTATAACTATAGGATTATCAATGTTAGGTTCATCTATGATTGCATCATGTGTCTTAGAATTTTTCAACTTATTCTATCAGTTAGATTCCCACAGGGTAAGCTACTCAAATGACGGGTCCTGGAAAACAATCTTTCCATCAACCATTGTCAAAAGCACATTGGTTAAATGTATTTCATGAGCGGGTATATCAAAAAGGTTCCTGTCTAGGACGATGATATCTGCTGCTTTTCCAATCTCCAATGAGCCAGTTTCTTTTTCATGAAAGTTTAAATAAGCGCCATTTATTGTATAGCTGGCAATAATAGAAGGCAAATCTGCAATTTCTTCCGGGTTCCATGAAGGACCGGGGCCTGCGTGCAGTGCCCTTCTGGTTACAGCAATTTGCATTGCCCAAATTGGGTTCATAGAAGAAACAGACCAATCGCTTCCTGATACTACCGTAGCACCACTATGCAATAGACTTCCAATAGGATAAATCCATCTAGTCCTTTTCTGGCCAATATAAGGTTCTGTTAGCTTGAAAAAATACACATCCTGGTAAGCCCATAGTGGTTGAAAATTTGCCAGTACTTTCAATTTTCTAAACCTGGGCAAATCCTTGGGATGAATTAACTGTAGATGGGCAATATGATGCCTGGAGTCTCTTTTACTATTTGTTTCTGAAGCTGATTCAAAAGCATCAAGCGTTATCCTTACGGCAAAATCACCTATGGCGTGTACATGGATCTGAAAATGCTCTTTATCCAAAAGCCGCACAATTTTTTTTAGCTCCTCTGGCTCAAAAATTGGTTTCCCTTTTCTTCCATCACTTCCTATATAGGGTTCAATTAAAGCCGCTGTTTGTGCTTCTATAACCCCGTCAACAAATAGTTTAACTGCATTAATTTTAAAGTTTTTCCCTGAGTATTTTTCTTTTAAAGAAAGAAGTGCTTTAAGCTGGGATTCACCCCATATATAATCGTATTTCAAAGCAGCAACAACTTTAAAGTTCAATTTATTTTCTTTGTCAAGTGCGGCGTAGGCCTTTATTATTTTTTCAGTTGCACTAGCTTCCTGCACCGATGTGATCCCATATTTATTAGCAATCGCCATGCCCCTTTGTAGCCCTTTTACATAATCATCTTCGTCATATTTGGGCAACAACTTAGAAACCAATTTCATTGCTTCTTCC
>JALZND010000503.1 GCA_030857845.1 Bacteroidota bacterium
TGGGAGCAAAGAAGAGCAAAACATTTAAACGCCACAAGGCAATAGGATTTTTCGATGAAGATATCAGGTTGAGCAAACTTAGCAAGTATATAGGGCGGGGATAAAAGTAGTTTTTAGATATTGCCTATTACCAATCTAGTTTCTCAATGAGCTTTTCTAATTTGTTCGCGGAAAATTGCCCTGAGGTGAAATAGATTATTTTACCTTTTTCATCAAGTACAAAAATATAAGGAATATCCTCTTTGTCCATATGGAGCGAGGAAGCATAAGAGGCTAATTCTCCTTTATAGATAAGTACATGAGGAACCAATTCCTTATCTAGTTGTGCCACCATTTTCTTTTTAGCGGGTTCGGCAAATGCCTGGTTTGCCCCAACAAACATAGGAATAAAATAGACATGTATGTCGTAGGAAAAATCAAAAAGGGAAGGGTTTTCCGGTTTTTCAATAAATTCATTATAGATAGGGTTAAGCCAGGTTTGCAAGGTTTTTTCTGCCTTTTGTGAATATGCCAAACCTATTAGTGTTAACTTTCCTTTAGTGTCTGTTGGGATGGTTAAGCTTTTATTGGATAATGTTTCCGCTGTCAACAGAGGGAAATTTTCTCCCATTTGTGCTACAGTTGGTTGCAAAGCAATCAAAACAAAAATAATCCCAAATAGAAATTTAATCTTCATGGTCCCTAACTAGCTTTCAATTATAACTTTAGATTTGCCCTAAAATTGCTATTGGGATTATAGGTACTTTACCCAACTGTAAGGCTTTCTATTTTGAAGGTATTTTCTGGTATTTTCATTTTCATAACATTCCCTTTCAAAGCATATATTTCTATAGGCTTTTAAGGTAGACTTGAAACGCAAGATATTTATGAAATATTCTATTAGGTATAATAGGTAAAAAGGGATTACCAGCATTTCCATTTGTTGGCGAAGGTGGATTTTTTCATGCTGGACCAACCGACGGGTAATTTTGGCTTTTTTATCAACTAAAACAAATGGGAATAATGTAATTGCATTTGCAAATTTTAAAGTAACAAATTTTACCAAGTTTGTTTTAATAAACCACATAAAAGGATAAGTGAAAGTAAATTGTGATGGAAATAGCCAACAAGCATCCTTGATGTTTAAAAAAAATGCAACTTTTAAATTGAAATCCTATGTTAATCTTTCAGCAACCAAACATTAAATATTTTATGGAAAATTTCCGTATTTTCATAGATCCCTGAAAAATTTTCAGCACCTGGTCCAAACGCAAATACAGGCACCATGGTGGCAGTATGGCTTCCTGTACTGAATTTACCCATTACTTTTCCAGATTTATCGCCACCAACAATAGCATAACCACCAGTTTCATGGTCTGCAGTAATTATAACTAATGTTTCGCCGTCTTTTTCAGCAAAATCCAATACTTTTCCAATTGCATTATCAAAATCTATCATTTCAGAAATTAAGGTATCCGATGAGTTGGAATGGCCAAACCAATCTATCTGTGAACCTTCAACCATTAAGAAAAAGCCCTTGTTTTTATTTTGTAAAAGGCCCAAGGTTTTTTCGGTCGCATTGGGCAAAAATTCTCCCCTGCCTTTAAGTTTTGCAGCAGGTTGTTTTCCATCTAATAAAACACCCACTTTATCTTCTTTACCAGAAACCTTTTCAACATTATTATAAATATTATAATTCTTTGCTTTAAGCTCATTTAGCAAGTTCCTTCCATCTTTTCTGGAGGTAAAAAAGATGCTGCCACCTCCCATAAATATATCAACATCTGAACTTAACAGGTCATTTGCTATATCCTCATCTAAGCTTCTTGATGCCTGGTGCGCATAAAAGCATGCAGGTGTAGCATGAGTAATGGAGGAAGAAGCCACCAAGGCTGTGGATAGGTTGTTCCTTTTTGCTATTTCAACGATGGTTTCAACTTTATTTTTATGTTCATCGACCCCTACAGCCCCATTATAGGTTTTTATACCAGAAGCAAATGCCGTTGCTCCGGCTGCCGAATCCGTTATTAAGTCATCAGAAGATGAAGTTTTTATTAGGCCCACTATGGTACACCTTTCCAATTCAAGCTTGTTGTTATTTGCAATCATGCCTGCTGTAATTTGCGTGAGGCCCATGCCATCGCCAATCATCAAAATTACATTCTTTGGTGGAGCTGTTGACGCACCCCTTAATTGTGCAGTGGTTGTTGCTGAACTTTTCGTGGGGGCAATTGCCTGCTTATTTTGGTCTTGAATAGCAGGTTTTGAACAGGATGCGAATATTAAAACTACTAATAAAGATTTTAATGTTTTATTTATAATGCTCATGAAAAATTAGTAAAAGCTTAGATGTTTATATTTCCGTAATTCAAATGTTATTATTAAATCCATTTTAATTTCAGTGGTCAATATATAAAACATTATTGCTTTTAGTAGATGAAAATATAGTTTTCATCTTCAAATTTTTAATTGATAATAATTACTTAATAAAAAATTAATTTATGGATAGCTGTTTTGGGATTGGGTTTATTTTTAATACTATAAAAGCTTACTGTGCCAATTAAACTTCTTTAAATTCATAATGTAGGTAAATGTAGGTGTTCCTTTAAACTTCGTAAGACATTCGAAATGCTGCAATTTCAATGTTTTTATATTCTGCTTCCTCCAGGTTTTGTTTAAATTTTTCCATAGCTTTTGTTTCTCCATGCACCAGGAACATCTTTTTGATCTTTTCCTTATCCTGTGAGAATAAAAATTTAAGGATATCGCCAAAATCACCATGGGCACTATATTCTTTCATCAATAGCACCTCAGCGTTTAC
>JALZND010000129.1 GCA_030857845.1 Bacteroidota bacterium
GGAATCATATTGTACATGTAAATGGTGGCAGGACTCCAACCGATAAAGAAACCCTCGCCTGGGCTTTGGAAGTACAGCAAAGAGGGGCAGGGGAAATATTACTTACTTCCATGAACCACGACGGTACAAAAGGAGGCTTCGCCGACGCACTTACCAGCAAACTTTCAGAAGCATTGTCTATCCCGGTTATTGCTTCAGGAGGGGCGGGAAATATGGAGCATTTCCTGGATGTTTTTTCAAAAGGAAAAGCTGATGCCGCATTGGCAGCCAGTATTTTCCATTTTAAGGAAATAAAAATCCAGGACCTTAAATCATACCTCGATAGCAATGGGGTTCCAGTTAGGTACAGAAAACAACCTATAATAGACTCAGGAAAATATTAGTTAGTATCTTAAATAAATATCAGTGAACCCCGATTTTTCAAAAGGCAATGGGCTGCTCCCAGCTATAATTCAAGATGCGTACACTGGCAAAGTTTTAATGCTAGGATACATGAACCTTGAAGCGTATGAACAAACTTTGCAAACCAGGATTGTTACATTTTTTAGCCGTTCAAAAAGCCGCTTATGGGTAAAAGGAGAAACGTCTGGTAATTTCTTAAACCTTAAGAAACTATTGATCGATTGTGACAACGATACAATTTTATGCCAGGTGAATCCTGTAGGTCCTGTATGCCATACTGGTGCAGATACCTGTTTTGATGAAAAGAATACTCAAAGAACCCTCTTTTTAGATTACCTAAAAACTTTGATCCATGAAAGAAGGGCCAACAATACCGAGGGGTCTTATACTGCTTCCCTTTTTAAGAAAGGCATCAATAAAATAGCCCAGAAAGTGGGTGAAGAGGCTGTTGAACTTGTAATTGAAGCTATGGACAACAATGACCACTTGTTTAAAGAAGAGGCAGCTGATTTACTTTTCCATTACCTTGTTTTATTAGAGCAAAAAAATATTGACCTTAATGATATTGTTAAAGTCCTGGAGGCACGTCATAAAGAATAAACTTTTGATTTTGCAGGACCTTATTTAAAAACTTAAAATATAGTTGCATGCAAAATCTTGTAAACCAGGCTCCTGATACCGTGATGATGATAAGGCCGGTATTGTTTGGATTCAATGAGCAAACTGCCAGTACAAATTCATTTCAACAAAAAGACGCTCATATATCTCAAGAGGTTCAAGAAAATGCATTGAAGGAATTTAATGGGTTTGTTGCAAGGTTACGGGACGAGAATATTGAAGTTGTGGTTTTTGATGACACGTTAGAACCACATAAACCTGATTCTATTTTTCCAAACAATTGGATTTCTTTTCATCATGACGGCACTGTTGTGCTATATCCTATGCATGCTGCAAACAGAAGGTTTGAACGAAGGGGCGAATTTCTGATAAGCCTTCAGAAAGACCATAATTTCGATTTAAAGCAAATCCTGGATTTTTCAAAGCACGAAGATAACAATCAATTCCTTGAAGGTACAGGCAGCATCGTTTTCGATTATATAAATAAAATTGCTTATGCCAATCAATCACCAAGAACGGATATAGAATTGCTGGAGCAACTTACAGAAGCCATCGATTATTCTTTGGTTAAATTCAATGCTCTGGATAAAAATGAAAACTCAATTTATCATACCAATGTAGTAATGTGCATAGGGGAAAAATTTGCCGTCATTTGCACTTCCTGTATTCCTACTGAAGAAGAAAAAAACCTTGTACTTGATTCGCTACAAGCCACAGGGCATGAAATAATTGACATCAGCTACGTCCAGCTAGTTCAATTTGCCGGTAATATGATGGAAGTTAAAAATAAAGATGGAAAAAGCTATGTTGCCATGTCTTCCAGGGCTTTTAACTCATTGAGTACCGAACAAAGAATGAAAATTGAAAAATATGCCAACCCTTTGCCTATAGATATTGGAACAATAGAAAAATATGGTGGAGGGAGTGTAAGGTGTATGCTTGCGGGGATTTTCCTGCCCAAGTTGAAATCCAGAACTTAATACATTTTATAGCAGATCAAATTTTCTGATTAACCGAAATCAATAACAAATCCCAAAAGTAAAAATAGGTTTTATTTTAATAAACTTAATTCAAATAAATTATTAGGCTTTCTTTTATTTTGGTTTGTCTGCAGGTAGGGTTCTTTAAACCTAAACTTTTTCATCTCATTCCTTTGTACAGTCAAATATGCGTTTCCAAAACCATCCCCTTCGTTCATCCTACCTATAAATTCCAATAAACCATCCCTTCCAACCCTTTTGAGCCAGCGGGATACTTCAAGCCCCGAAGTTAGGTACGACAAGTATACGTCTTCACTTTCACCTTGAAAAAACCCTTTAATTGACGAAATATCCCTTAGTGAAACCTCTGTTGCACCAAAACCTGTTTTTCGGTACCATTCTTTTTTATAGTCTTCATACCTAAATTGCATATCTGGGTTAGAAAAACGATAATCAACCATCAGGGCCAATCCTTCATTGAACCAGGTAGGTACGGAGAGTTCCATTGTGAGCCAGCCCAATCTCTCTGCCAACTCAGCATGGGATGTTTCGTGGCTAATAACATCGGTATTCAAACCCATAGGTCCAATAACTATTATACTGCCTATTGGGGTTCCAAAGATATTGGCTGGGCTGTCTGTCTCACTCCCGTATTTTTTATAAAGGGCTTCGTTATCACAATATATTATTGTAGGGTTGCTTTGTTTTTCTTTCCAAAAATCAATTATCCTACTATCAGAATGTTGTAAGAATTTTAGCAAGGAATCTTTTTCAATTTGTGTGGTTCCTTCACTTATATACACGGATGGCTGCACTTTTTCAAAACTAGACAATGAAACAAAAAAGCAGCGGCTAACCTGCGGGTAAACGATAAAAAATGTAAGAAAAAAACCTGCTGTAATCAATGTAATGTATAGCAGGCTTTTCAAAAAAATTTTTGATGCCATAATTATTGTCCTTTTTTTTAACCGCAATGGTCACAAAGTTTTACGCAATGTTCGCTAAGGGTTTACATCCTATTCATTACTAGTGCTTTAGAATCATAATTTTTCTTTGTGTCCTTTGCGACTTCTTAGCGTCCTTAGCGGTTCTTTTTTTTCACCGCAATATTCGCAAAGTTTTACGCAAAGTTTGGTAAGGGTTCCCATTGAATTATAAAATATACGCATATGATTTTACAATTGTTCTGAAAATATCAGATATCATGCTTATTTATAGTAGGTAATATTTTTTACATATATCATCAATCTTTTTTCAAGATCCTGTGTTATAACATCTAAATGGACATAGCAAGCTTCAATCAGTAATTCATACCTGATTAAATGTATAAATGCTGCTGCCATAGACATAGCAAATCCCTAAGTAACATGAAAAAGAAAATTATTTCAGCTAACCCAGAAATGCTTGCCCAAAATCCAGTTGTTGATTCCTTGACTCAGCAGGCAACCATCCAGCCAGAACTTTCAGAAATTTTGTTGAAGGAGTACAAAACTTATGTGCTGGAAAATGGCAAACAACCTGCTACTGTACATCAATTTACAAAATTGCTCGGCATTCCGGAAGGCGATTTTTATGAACACTTCAACTCTTTTAATGCCATAGAAAAGCTGATTTGGAAAAATTATTTTGATCAAACCGTGGAGCGGATAGAATCAGAAGAAATATACAATCAATATTCCGTAAGGGAAAAGCTGCTGGCTTTTTATTTTACCCTGGTTGAGGTTTTAAAATCAAACAGAAGCTTTGTTACCTATACGCTAAAAGGGTTTAACCGAACAGAACTGAACCCAGAGGTTTTAAAAAGCTTCAAGCAGCAATTTAATTATTTTGCAAATGATTTATTGAACGAGGGGAAAGAAACCGATGAAATAGTAAACCGGCCATTAATCAGCATCAGATATGATGAAGGCCTGTGGCTGCAATTTCTATTTGTCCTTAGATTTTGGCTAAACGATGATAGTGCCCAATTTGAAAAAACCGACGCAGCAATAGAGAAAGCTGTTCACCTTTCATTTGACCTTATGGGAAAAGGCCCTCTCGATTCCATGGTAGATTTTGCAAAATTTATCTATCAAAATAAATAATCAAATTTCATTACAAACCTTTACACTTTATATTTTAAAGGGCAGATTTCCTTTGTCCTCAAGCAGCTAAAAGCTAACGCTAAATGAAAGAACAATCCAAAATCCCTACGTCAAAAGTGCAAAGAGCATCAAAATTTATAAGTACGGGCGCAAAAGTAGGGGGCAATTATATTAAGCATTATACTAAAAAGGTATTCAACCCTGAGCTATCCAGGGATGAACTGGACCATGACAATGCTGAAGATATATATGATTCCCTCAGTGAACTGAAAGGGAGTGCTTTGAAAGTGGCCCAAATGCTGAGCATGGATAAAAATATGCTGCCGAAAGCATACTCCAATAAATTTACAATGGCTCAATTTAGTGCGCCTCCATTATCCTATCCGCTAGTGGTAAAGACTTTTCAAAAATCCTTTGGTAAATCGCCCATGGAAATGTTTGAAACTTTTACCAAAAATGCCATTAACGCTGCATCGATAGGACAAGTGCATCAGGCTAACTTAAAGGGAAAAAAACTTGCCGTCAAAATCCAATATCCAGGTGTGGCAGAATCTATTAGTTCTGACCTTAAACTTGTACGCCCTTTTGCCCTCAGGCTCCTTAATATAAATGACAAAGACCTTGACCTTTTTATGGGAGAGGTAGAGTCTAAATTGATAGAGGAAACGGATTATGTCCTTGAACTGCAGCGGTCGGTTGAAATCTCCGAAGCTTGTGGTTTTATTGAGAACCTGATATTCCCCAAATATTACCCTGAGCTATCCAGCAAACGCATCATTACCATGGATTGGCTTGAAGGTTTGCACCTTAAAGATTTTTTAAAAACGAACCCGGGCCAGGAGATAAAGGACAAGATAGGGCAATCTTTATGGGACTTTTACAATTTTCAGGTGCATACCCTCCAGCAGGTACATGCCGATCCTCATCCAGGCAACTTCCTGATGCATGGCAATGGAGTGCTGGGAATTATTGATTTTGGTTGTGTAAAGATCATCCCAAAAGATTTTTATGAAAACTATTTTAAGCTGATCAAAAAGGATACGTTAAGCCAGCATGGTGAGCTTGAAAGGATTTTTTATTTATTGGATTTTCTTAATTCCGATGATACACCTACCCAAAAGGCTTTCTTTACAAAAGTTTTTATTGAAATGATCACTTTGTTGGGAAAACCTTTTCACACCAGGGAATTTGACTTTAGTGACGAAAGCTATTTCCAACAAATTTATGCTTTAAGCGACAGGCTCTCTTCAGCCCCTGAAATAAAAAATTCAAAGGCTGCCAGAGGCTCAAAGCACGGCCTTTATGTAAACAGGACCTACTTTGGATTATACAGCATCTTGAATGAATTGGGGGCAAAAGTAATTACCCATAAACCTGCATGGTTGGAGTCTTACTCTTAAAATCCTTACCTTGGCGATTTAATTGGTTTCTTGTAAAACATGAGTAGTTTAAAATATTTCTTTGTTGTATTATTTTTATTTTATTCCTGTGGCCCAAACAAAGAACAATCTGACAAAGAAAGGTTTTTTTTAAGGGGGAATGACAAGCTTAAGATTCGTGAATATAAAGATGCCATAAAATATTATGATGAAGCTTTAAAATTAGACCGTAATTATGTGATGGCATACAATAACCGAGGCATAGCCAAATTTGAATCAGAACAATATTATGAAGCTGTTTTAGATTATTCTTCAGCCATCAGTATTGACACAACATTTATTGATGCCTATTTTAATAGGTCGAATGCATACCTTCAATTGACTCAATATTCCAAAAGCTTAGAAGATATTAAGAAAGTAGAAGCCGCGCTAGCCGATGCAGCCCATGTCCCATTTTTTAAAGGCTTGATTTATACAGAAATGAAAGAATATGAAAATGCCATAATAGCATTTGAAAATTCCAAAAAGCTGGATCAAGATAATATTGAAACATGGATCAATATAGGGACCGTTCATTACTATTTGGGCGATTTTGAAAAAGCAAAATTAATTTTGCAGCAGGCTATAGATAATGATCCACAGCATGCCGATGCCTACAACGTTATGGGCCTTGTTGCCACACAAACCCAGGAATTATTGGTGGCCATAGATTATTTTGATAAAGCAATAAAAATAAATACAAACCAGGCTTATTATCTAAACAATCGCGGCAGGGCTCATTTGCTATTGAACAACTTAAATGCAGCAGAGGATGATATAAACCGGAGTATTATGCTGGACCCTTACAACGGATGGGCTTACAGGAACAAGGGAGAATTGCATCTTCAAAAAAACGAACCTGAAGCAGCTTTACGTGTGCTGAGGCAGGCAGAGAAGCTCAATGCTGAAATTGATCAACTTTACTTTTATATAGGGGAAGCATATTTAGCCCAACATAATACCAAACTTGCCTGCGAAGCTTTTAAAAAAGCTAAATTAAAAGGTGATATCCCCAGCGAAGAAATGGTGAACAGTATATGTGATTGATAAGTACTAATAAATTAAACCAAATTTGAAAGGGTAGAAAAAGCTGAGATCACAGCTCTTAAAACACCTTTTCATAATCTTGCATTACATTATTCAATCTTCAGTATCCATGCTTCTTTAAGCCTGCTGTTTTGACTGTATTTTAATCTTTCGTTTTGGGCAGTTTCTTCAGATTTGCTTTGAACTAGGTAGATATAATAATATTTTTTTACTGAATTATACCCCACTTTACTATTAGTGCCAGCTTTAAATAACTTATCGCTATAGGTTTGAGCTTTGTCTTTTTCTTTATATACTGCCGCAATTATATAATATCCTCTATCCATTTCATCTTGCATGTTCCCTTTTTGTACCGTAAGTACCTGGCCTTCTTCAACAATTATATTAAGGGCTTCTTCATGAAAAGACTGTGAAAACTCAATGTCATCGGGTTGAGGTCCTTTAAATACTTTAGGAATATTAGTTTCTTTTACTTCTTTGGGCACGGTATTCTCTTTAACCTTTTCTGGTTGCACTTCATTTTTTATTGGTGCGGAGTTTTCTTTAGGTTTTTCAGGGGTAAAGCTTTCTTTAACTTCCTGCCTAACTCCAGGAGCTTCAGAAGGAGCTGGTGAAGCTTCGCTTTCTACTGTCAGTAACCAGGAATCTTTAAACTCATGCTTCTCCCGGTATTTCATTAATTCTTCTTTGGTAGCTTCTTTATCTTCAGAAGAGTGGATGAATACATAGAAAAGATTGTTTTCGGAATTGTAACCATAACTTGCTTTATAGCCTCTTTCTTTAACTGCATCACGGAATTTTTGAGCATTTTTTTCATTGCTGTAAACACCGGCTATTACATAGCTGCCTTTTTCAAGCTCCAATGGGTGTTTTCCTTTTTTAACAGTTATTTCTAAAGGCTTACTTTTTACTACGGGTTGAATAACTTCTTTTACAATAGGTTTTTCCTCAGCCTTTACAATCGGTTTTTCAATAGTTTTCTCAATTTGTTTTTCAACAGGATTCTCAATTTGTTTTTCAATAGATTTTTCTTTTGGCTTTTCAACAGGTTTCTCTATAGGTTTTTCGACAACAATAGGTTTTGGGGCTTCTTCCTGTTCTTTTGTTGCAATTTCTTCCTTTTTAGGCTCTTCAATAGCTGCAATTTCAGGTTCTTTTACAGGCTTGGCATCTTTTTTCCTATTGGGGTCTTTATGTTTTCCCAAGCGGATGCCCAGCTGGACTTCATGGCTCCCCCCAACAAAATTTGATGATATAGCAGTGGCAAATTCATATGCGTAACCGAGGCTTATATTGTCTTTGATCCTAATTCCTGCCAGGGCGGTTGCGCCGTAACCCATTCTATAGCTGCCACCTAACCACATAACTTCTTTTAAATTCAATATAAG
Organism: Bacteroidota bacterium; assembly: GCA_030857845.1. Taxonomy (GTDB): domain Bacteria; phylum Bacteroidota; class Bacteroidia; order Cytophagales; family Cyclobacteriaceae; genus JALZND01. The sequence continues at coordinate 7,938 of JALZND010000129.1, forward strand.
ACCACCTTCCATCAAATCAGGCAACCCTTGAGTCATTCTGTATAAAGCTTGAGGCTCCAGCGAGGAGCTTGGACCAAGGTTTATTTTATAGCTTCCTGAGAATAAATATCTTTTTAGCCTGCCTACTTTGAGGTCACTAAAATAGTCTTCACTGAAAACTTCATTTTCATAAAGTTTTGGAAGGGCAAATCCAAGGTTAAGGTTTTTTATCTGATAGTTGATGCCAAATTGGCCGTCAAGGAAAATATTGTCAGTCAATAACTTCAAAACTGCAGGGTCTTGAATATTATCAACTTGTGCAAAATCAATCGAGTTGCTGCCAAGGCCTGCAGAGATGCCAAAACGCACGAAATGGTTGTACCCTAATGGTACGGTATAACCGAAAGAAGCTAATGCAGAAGAAGTTTTTAGGAGTCCTCTTTTATCTGTGTATATGTTCATACCTAATGCTGCCCTTCGGCCGGCAGGGGTATTAAAGGAGAAACTGGAAGTTACGGGGGCACCTTCAATTCCCATCCATTGTTGCTTATGGTTTAAATATATGTAAGCGGCGTTTTGTGAACCTGCAAATGCAGGATTGTAAATGTAAGGATTGTTGAAATATTGATTGTAAATAGGCAATTGCTGGGCAATAGCTGCCAAGCTTAGGATTGATAATATGAATGTAAAGTAAAATTTTCTCATTTATTATCCACTTTAATACCTTTATCCCTTTTGTTTGGCATCTTTTCAGGATTACCAAGGAAAAGGTTTTAATTTTTATTTATTTCATTTATTTTTTTTGTCACCTGTTTTTCTAGATTTCTGTATTACAATTTTTTTATGGTTTATTCGGGCATATGCCTTGGGAATAATAAAAAATGTATAAAACATTATTTGGTAAATCCATTGGATTCTTCATCCGTAGGGACTATTTCAATTAATCCTAAGTTTGTTTATTATCTAATCTACAATTGTAAATTAATAGAAAATTGAGTTAATTTTTTATGTG
>JALZND010000004.1 GCA_030857845.1 Bacteroidota bacterium
GTTCGGGTTTTACTCAATAAGCCCCAACGCTCATTAAAATTGCCAGAACAACTGAAAAGAAGTTAGTTTTGCTATCCACTCACAATCAATTTACGAAAAAAATTAACTTTCTTCCGCCCTTTTTTATTTAAGTAAAATTATTATAAGGATTCCCTTAGCTCAAAAACCTTCCTCATCTTTGCTATGAGCGAGGCAGATTCTGTAAAATTAAGGGTTTGTGCACCATCCGAATAAGCATCTTCCGGTTTCTCGTGAATTTCATATATTAATCCGTCCACACCTGCCATTACGCTGGCTAGCGCCATGGTTTCTACATAATCCCTTATTCCGATGCCATGTGAAGGGTCTGCTATTACGGGTAGATGGGTTTTATCTTTTAATACCGGTATAGCATTTAGGTCCAGAGTATTCCTGCTTGAGGTTTCATAGGTCCTGATGCCGCGTTCGCACAGCATCAATTTTTCATTGCCGCCTGAAAACACATATTCCGCAGAATATAAAAGCTCGTCAACGGTACCGGATATTCCTCTTTTTATCAAAACAGCTTTATCTACTTTCCCTAGCTCATCTAATAGATTAAAGTTTTGCGTATTCCTTGCCCCTACCTGGTAGATATCAGTATAGTCATACATTTCCGCTATTTGCGATACTTGCATCACCTCACTGATAATTTTAATGCCTGCATCTTTGGCGGCAGTATGCCACATCTTCAAACCGTCAATTCCTAGGCCCCTAAAAGAATAAGGTGAACTTCTTGGTTTAAATACGCCACCACGCATTATCCTTACTCCGTTTTCTTTAAGGTGCTGGATTGTTTTATAGACCTGATCTTCATTTTCAATGGAGCATGGACCAGCCATAATGGCAAAATCGCCTTGCCTGATAAGCACCCCGTCACCAAGATCTATTTGGGAAGGGCTTACCTTCCACTTCTTGGAAACAAGCATATAATTGTCTGAAACAATATGGATGTCATGGATTCCTGGCATGGTGCCAAGGTCCCTGATGTCAAACTCGCTTTTGCCTATACCAATGAGGTAGTTTCCCATTTGGGTCTTTACCTCGGTAGTTTTATAATTTAAGGATAAAGCTTTTTTAATGATTGCTTCTTTCCTGGTATTATCTATTTCTTGTTCTAGTTGTATGATCATAATGTTTGTGTTTAGCGGATAAGCTTATATTGGTAAGTATAAGCGTAGTGCGGCATTCAAATACATTCTACTTTCAATTTATACTGATGTTTGTTAAATGCTACTACGTTCATATTTAGCACTTTGTCCGCATTACGCTTATGTTGAAAACAGCTTTTATTTTTCTTCCCCCAATGAAAACCAATTCCCAGAATCATCTTTGAAAACAGCCTCAGTTTTATAGAATTCTTTAGTCGGTTGCTTTGTAAATTCAACTCCTTTGCTTTTAAGTTCTTCGTAAGTCGCATAAATATCCTTGCAGACTAATACAGGACCACTCATTACTCCATTTTTAACTAAATCCCGTAATTGTTCTGCAGACTCCTTTCCACCGTGCATTTGCTCCGAAATAGGTGTAAGAATAATCTCGATTTCAGGTTGGTCTTTTGGCCCCACAGTGAGCCAACGAAATTTGCCCATTGAGGCATTTGTGCGAACTTCAAATCCTAACTTGTTTGTGTAAAAGTCTAAGGCACGGTCTTGGTCAAGAACGAAAACACCTGTGTGTGAAATTTTTGTTATCATAATTTTGATTTTTTAGGTTCGATTCAAATTTCGACAATGTGTTTTTCTTTTTGTTCTTGAAAATTGCTATTTATCAGATGACAAGCCGGAATATATTTTTCAGGTCTAATCGTTATGTTTTCTTGTCGTTCAGAGTAATCCCGTTTGTATTTTGATGGAGTCTTGCCTATTCTTGCTTTAAACAATGTCAAGAAAGTCCCTATAGAATTAAATCCAGAATCAAAGCACACCGATTTTATTGACTGATTCGACTCCAGCATTTTTTTTACAAACTCGATACGTTTGAAAATTAAATACTGTATGGGTGTATATCCGTATGCGTTTTTAAAAAGTCGGATGAAATGAAATTTTGAATAGTGTGCCTCATCTGCTATATTGCTGACATCAATATTGTCCCGAAAATTTCCATCAATGAAGGTCTTCGCCTGAACGATTCTCTTATATAGGTATATTTTTGGATAGGTCATTGTAATATTTTAAGTTGTTGTCAACGGTTAGCTCATCGCAGTCCTTGTTTACTTGTTTATTGCAAAAAGCAAATTAATTTCCTTTTACAGCGGTTATATAATTTTTGATATCATTTTTCAAGTCTTTGCTTTCTGCAAGGAGCCTAATAAAAGCACTGCCAATAATTGCACCTTCGGCATGTTTGCAGGCAGAGGAAAATGTTTCATTATTTGAAATCCCAAATCCGATCAATTTTGGATTTTTCAAATTCATGTTCTGGATTTTTTCAAAATATTTAATTTGATCAGTACTGATGCCTGTTTTAGCACCTGTAATGCTTGCAGAGGAAACTACGTAGATAAATCCATTGCTGTTTTTGTCAATAAAATGAATGCGCTCTGTATTAGTTTGAGGTGAAATTAGAAATATATTATACAAGCCATGGGATTCAAACATAGATTTGAATTCCTCAAGGTATTGTGCCATGGGAAGGTCGGGAAGGATCAAACCATCAACGCCTATCTCTTCGCATTCCTTACAGAATTTTTCCATACCATATTGAATCACAGGGTTTAAATAGCCCATTAAGATCACAGGAATATCAATGGTTCTTCTCATTTCCTTTAGCTGGTGCATAAGTTTTCTGAGGCTCATTCCATTTTCTAAAGCTACCATGTTGCTATCCTGAATGGTAGGACCATCCGCTACAGGATCTGAATAAGGAATTCCCACCTCAATAATATCAGCTCCAGACTCCTGCAAACTTTGCATAATTTCTAAAGTAGCGTTGGGTTGAGGAAACCCTGCAGTAAAATATACGGATAAAATGTTTTTCTTTTTTTCCTGAAAAACATGGTCCAATCTATTGGTAGATTTAAGTATGGCATCCATTTTCTTTAATCTTATTTTTTAATATATGATGAACTGTGAACTATAAACTCCCGAACTCTGAAACGCCTGAACTGGTAACTTCTAACTGCAAACACCCGAACTGCGAACTCCTGAACAACAAACTATCTGAACTTCCTGAACTATCTGAACTATCTGAACTTCCTAATACCCTCCCCATTTAATATAAGTCTCTAAATCTTTATCACCCCTGCCCGAAAGGTTTAAAACCACTACGTCTTCAGGATTGAACTTTAAATGATTTAGCACTGCGATAGCATGAGCTGATTCTATTGCAGGAATGATCCCTTCGAGCCTGCTTAGCAGAATTCCTGCTTCCATAGCTTCCTGATCAGTAATATTTAAAAATTTGGCTCTGGACGTTTCAAAAAGATGGGCATGTATTGGTCCAATTCCCGGATAATCCAGGCCTGCAGATATAGAATGTGGTTCTGTAACCTGGCCATCTTCATCTTGCATTAATATTGTTTTGCTTCCATGTAAAATTCCCATCCTTCCAAGGGCAGTTGTGGCTGCTGATGCACCAGAATCAACTCCTTTGCCCGCCGCTTCTACAGCAATGAGGTTTACATTTTCATCGTCAAGATAGTGGAAAAATGCCCCGGCAGCATTGCTTCCCCCTCCAACACAAGCGATAATATAATCTGGGTTTTCCTTACCTATGGAAAACAATAATTGTTGTTTTATTTCTTCACTGATCACAGACTGAAAAAGGGTAACCATGTCCGGGTAAGGATGAGGGCCCACCACAGAACCAATTATATAATGTGTGTCTACAGGATTGTTGATCCAATGACGCATGGCTTCATTGGTAGCATCTTTTAATGTTTGGCTACCGCTTTTTGCAGGGATTACTTCAGCTCCCAATATCCGCATACGTTCTACATTGGGCCTTTGCCTTTGCATATCTACCGTTCCCATGTAAATTTTGCATTCCAGCCCCATCAAGGCACATACCGTTGCTGTTGCTACACCGTGCTGTCCTGCACCAGTCTCTGCAATGATATTTTTCTTCCCTAACTTTTTTGCCAATATAATCTGACCAATAGTATTATTTATTTTATGTGCCCCTGTATGGCATAAATCTTCGCGTTTTAGGTATATTTGAGTGTTAAACTTCTCAGATAACCTATTGGCTTTGTATAATGGAGTAGGCCTGCCAACATATTCTTTGAGCAAATACCTGAACTCATTTTGAAAAGTCGGGTCCTGAATAATCTGAAGATAATTTTCCCTCAGCTCTTCCACATTCGGGTACAACATCTCTGGAATGTAGGCGCCACCATAGTTTCCATAAAACCCCTTTTCACTTACTGAATATTTCATATTTTTAGCTTTTTAGCGATTAATTGGAAAGCCGAAGACTTTCCATTTGTTAACATGACCTGATAAACATATTAACTTGAAAATCAGTGCCATTTTAGGCCTTTATTCTATCTACAAAAATTTTTAGTTTAGCTACATCCTTATAACCGGGCCTGATTTCAAAACGGCTATTAAGGTCTAAAGCGAATAACTGTTTGTGCTTTAAATTTTTTATATCTTCAATATGGTTTAAATCAATACCTCCACTTAAAAAAAAAGGGATGTCTAATTTATATCGGTCTAATATCTGCCAATTAAATGTAATCCCATTTCCTCCATATTCTTTACCTTTTGTATCGAACAAAAAATAGCTGACAAATTTTTTATAAGCATTCAATTGATCAAAATCAAAGTTTTCATCAACCGAAAATGCTTTAATGATGGCAATACCAGCTTCTTGGAGTTCTTTGCATTGTTCAGGTTGCTCATCACCATGCAATTGAATTATGTTAAGCTTAAACTCCTCAACTAAACCTAAAATTTCTTCTTTACTGCTATTAACAAAAACCCCTACCTTTTTCACTCCTTCAGGAACCTGTGTGTGTTGAGGATCAAGCCCTCCAACAAACCTCTTGGAATCCGGGTAAAAAATAAATCCCAAAAATTGTGGGCAGAGTTCGGATATGGAAAATATATTTTCCTTTTCTCTCATTCCACATATTTTGATCGGCAGCATTGACATGTGTAAAGATCTTTTATTTTTTACCTTCCAATTTTTTTATTTCATCAATTAAATCTGCACAAGCTTTTTCTGGCCTGGCATGTTTCATAAATGCCTCACCGATCAAAAAGCCCCTGTAGCCATATTTCTTTAGCTCAATAATCTTTTTTGCATCATAAAGGCCACTTTCTGAAATTTTTACAAATTGGGAAGGAATATGCTCAGAAAGTTCTATTGAATGTTCAATATTGGTTTCAAATGTTGAGAGGTTCCTGTTATTTACCCCAATTAAATCTACGGAAGCATCAAGGTTTTTATTTAACTCTTCAAGGTTATGCACCTCAAGCAATATTTCCAGTTCAAAACTTTTAGCAAATCTTGCTAGTTGTTTTATCCTTTCTGGTGATAAAGACGCAGCTATTAAAAGAACGGTATCGGCTCCAATAGATTTAGATTCAATAATTTGATATTCATCTATAATAAAATCTTTCCTTAAAATAGGGCAAAAATTAAACCGCCTGGCAGTTGTTAAATCTTCATTTTTCCCTCCAAAGAAATCTTTATCTGTAAGCACCGATAAAGCGGAGGCCCCAGCTTGCATATATCCAATGGATGTCCTTTCTACTTTTACATGCTGGTTGATCATGCCTTTTGATGGGGACTTCCTTTTGAATTCTGCAATAATCCCTGATTTATCCTCCCTAAGGACATACTTTTTCATGGATACGGGCTTGCCCTTAAAGAATGCACTTTGCTCCAGGAGTTTTTCTGGAAACAAGCTTTTTCTTTCAGCTACTTCTTTTTCTTTGTGTGCAATTATTTGTTCGAGGATACTCAATTTTTTATATTTTATGGTTTACTATTAAGGTTTTTATTATTAATTCACACTATAGACATTTTTTTCTGTAGATAGCAACGCTTTGAGCGATTTTAAAGCTTTGCCTTTATCGAGCGACTCTGCTGCCATTGCTTGTGCATCTTCAAAAGAAAGTGATCTATTGCCGCACTTAATGGCCATGGATGCATTGGCCAGTACAACGCTTCTTTGTGATGGAGTACCTTTTCCCTCCAGGATATTTAAAAATATTTTTGCAGATTCTTCAACGGTGGTTCCGCCGTGAAGGGATTTGGGGTCCAATGGTTTCACACCAAAATGTTCTGGCTGCAAGATAGCTTCCGAATCATTTGAAATTAACTTAAATGGCCCTGTCAGGCTTACTTCATCATAACCATCCAAAGAATGCAATATCATAAAGTCTTTATTGCTTTTTTGATATAGGTAAGCGTACAATCTTGCCAATTCTAAACTAAAAACGCCCACTAGTTGCTTTTTAGGGAATGAGGGGTTTACCATGGGCCCCAGCATATTAAAAAAGGTTTTTACGCCCAGCTCCATCCTTATTGGAGCAACATTTTTCATTGCTGGATGAAAAAGAGGTGCATGCAGGAAGCAGATACCTGCTTCTTCCAGCTTTCTGATTAGCTCGCTTTCAATGTTGGTAAATTGATACCCAAAATATGCCAGCACATTGGATGAGCCGCAAACGGACGACACCCCGTTATTCCCATGTTTGGCAACCCTTTGGCCTGCACCTGCCACAATAAAAGAAGAAAGTGTAGAAATATTAAAAGTATCCTTTCCATCGCCTCCCGTACCACATAAATCTATAGCTTCATAATCATCAATATGCAAAGGTATGCAAAGTTCAAGCATGGCATCACGAAATCCTTCCAGCTCCTCTACTGTTATGCTTCGCATTAGGAAAACAGTAAGAAAAGCGGCCATCTGGCTTTGATTGTATTTCCCTTGTGTAAGGTTCATCAATATTTCCTTTGCATGGCCTTTTTCAAGGGATTTATACTCAAACAGATTGTTCAATATTTCTTTCATATGGATTTAATTACTGTTTCACCAATTTATTAATATGCGATTCTTAAATGTCAATAGAGGTTGACTATAAAATACCGAACATCCTAAACCGCAAGGGTATCTTCCTTGACAAAGACTATCTCCAACCAATTTTTGATAATGGTTTTGCCATTTTCGGTCAATATTGATTCAGGATGAAACTGCACACCCTGAACATCATATTTCAGGTGATTTATTGCCATAACATTTCCCCTTTCGTCAGTTGCCGTAATTTCCAACTCACCATTAACCGTTTCGGGCATAACGGTCCATGAGTGGTAGCGGCATACCTTAAAAAATTCGGGCATATTGATAAATAACGAATTTGTTGTTTTTGTAATCACAACATTTTCAGCTATGCCATGCAAAACCTCTTCCATATTCCATAATTTAGCCCCAAATGCCTCTCCTATACCTTGATGACCCAGGCAAACCCCAAGTATACTTTTTGAAGGAGCATATCTTTTTATCACATCCATCATGATTCCCGCTTCAGATGGAAGCCCTGGACCTGGAGACAACAATATCTTATCGTATTTGCCAACTTCCTCAAGGCTTATTTTATCATTTCTGATCACGTCCATTTCTTCTCCATAACCTAGTTCCCTAATAAGGTGCACCAGATTATAGGTAAATGAATCATAATTGTCCAAAACAAGGATTTTCTTTCCCATCTGTATTATTTTTAATTTATTTCAGCAGCAATTTTTAATGCCTGCCTTAATGCTGCCAATTTATTGTTTACTTCCTGTAGTTCACTTTCTGTATTTGATTTAGCAACAACACCTGCCCCTGCCTGGAAAAACAACCTGTTATTCTTGCTCAAAAATGATCTGATCATTATTGCATGGTTAAAGTCGCCGTTGAAGCCCAAAAATCCTATTGCACCACCATAGTAGCCCCTTCTACTATTTTCATATTTATTTATTAAGCTCATTGCCATATGCTTAGGTGCCCCGGAAAGCGTTCCTGCCGGAAAAGTATCTGCGACCATTTGTATAGGGGAAACATTTTTTGAAAGTTGCCCGCTAACTTTTGATACCAGGTGTATAACATGAGAAAAATATTGTACCTCTTTAAAAACCTCTACCTGTACCTGCTCGCTGTTCCTGCTCAGGTCGTTCCTTGCAAGGTCAACCAGCATCACATGCTCTGAAGTTTCTTTGACATCTTCATGTAGTTTTTGGGCAAGCAGGGCATCAGCCCGGTCATTGCCAGTTCTCCTAAATGTACCTGCAATAGGAAAAATACTTGCCTTATTTTCTTTGATTACAATCTGAGCTTCTGGTGAAGACCCAAATATTTTAAAATTGCCATAATCAAAGTAAAAAAGATAAGGAGATGGATTGATAGACCGCAAAGCACGGTACACATTGAAATCATCTCCTTTAAATGTTGCTTCAAACCTACGTGAAAGCACTATTTGAAATACATCGCCCCGGAAGCAATGATCTTTCCCTTTATTGATCAGGGCCAGGAATTCTTCATCAGTATAATTGGATGTTTCCTCGCCATTGGATGAAAATTTATATGCTGGAAAGTTTTTATTATTTATGATGGTAGTAATTTGGTCCAGGTTGCTGGGTTCATTTTCTTCTGTAAGATGTTCAAAAATATACAAGGCATTTTTGTGATGATCTACCGCTACAACATATTTAAAAACCTGATAAAACACCTCTGGGATTTCATAAGGTTGATTTTCATTGCCAGAAAAATCAATATCTTCAAAATATTGAACCGCATCATATGACATATATCCAAAGATGCCGTTATTAAAAAACTTGAAATCGTGCTCATTTCCGGAAGCAAATGAACTTGAAAACTCACTAAGAAGCTGTACAACTTCATTTTTATTTTCAATTTCTTTAGAAATTTCGGTTCCATCAGGAAAGGTAATCTTCACACTTCCTTTCTGAACCCTAAAGCTGGCAATTGGCTTGCAGCAGATATAAGAAAAACTATTTTCATTTCCCTGATAATCAGAACTTTCCAGTAACAAGGATTTAACAAACTTGTCCCTTAGTTTTAGGTATATGCTTACTGGGGTTACGGTATCCGCAAGCAGTTGTCTATAATTCGTCTTAAGTGGGAAAATTTTCAAATTTTTAAAGATTAATTGGAAAAATATAATATGAGTTTGCTATGTAAACAACGAGCTCTTTTTGACGAGACTTATAAATGTTGTGCACTACCTTTGTTTATGGTGTGCAGTTCAAATATCTACATACGGTATTTATAAAGAAGAAGATCATGCTCAATCAACAGTTTTTTAATAAAAAAAGGCTCACTGTGAACAGCGAGCCTTTAATCTCTAAATCTATTATAGATGCAGTTCACATATCAATTAATGATATGCCACCACATTATATATTTCATTTTTAAAAATTTCATTTCGATGTAAATTTAGGCAAAGAGCACATAGTTACAAAAAAAAATCAAATGTTTTTTTTGATTTTACAATCAATTATTTTGATTTTTTGAGATAACCATTTGTTTTTCCTTATTTTCAATTTGTTTTAGCTGGTTCCTGTCAAGCATATATATATCGTCCCTGAAATTAATTTTGTCATTATCATTGACCCAAGCAGTCCAATAAACCAGGTGTACCGATACCTTTTCAGTAAGTTTCACATTTTCAGGTTCTTCCTGTGCCATTGCTTCTTTGATTTTTTCTTTATCCCATTCTTTATTGTCATGTAATAAATATTCGGCAAGCTCAGAAGGCTTTTCTACCCTGATGCAGCCATGGCTAAAACTCCTTTCTTTCCTATCGAATAAATGCCCCGCAGGGGTGTCATGGAGATAAATATCCAAATCATTGGGGAACATGAACTTCACAGAACCAAGTGCATTTCCTTTTCCCGGGTTTTCCACAATCCTAAAATTAAAATTTTCCTCTTCAACATCTTCCCATTTAATATCTTGAGGATTAATTGGTTCTGCATCTTTTTCCCAGCTGTCATATAATTTAAAGTTCTTTTTGGTTAGATATTCAGGGTCTTCCTTAAGTTTTGGGAGCATTTCTTCTACTCCTATACTTTTTGGTACAGTCCATGTTGGGCTAAAAACAATATATTCCATTAAATCGCTAAAGATTGGCGTTGCATTTACTATTTTACCAACAATCACTTTCATCTCCATATCAACATTATCGCCATTATATATCCTTAACATATATTCCGGGATATTTACTAGGATATACTTATTTCCAAAAGAATCGGGTAGCCACCTCATTCTTTCTAAATTTAATTTTAATTGTGCTAAGCGCTCAGAAATAGGGATATTGACAGCCTTTAAAGTAGCCTGGTCAAGTTTTCCATTTTCTTCCAAGCCGTGTCGTGCCTGAAAACCTTTCAGAGCCTCAACAAGGTCCGTATTAAATATGGCTGAATCCTTTCCATTTATTTTTCTTTCTTCAAGGTCGCCTGTTGATGCCAATCGCCGCCTTAACAGGGGTATAACAACATCGCTCGACCCTGTTTTTACTTCTTTTTTGGGAGCTATAGATGACCAATCTTCTTTTTCCGAAATTTTTTGGTACTGGGCTAGTGCTTCTTTCAATTTTTTATATTGTTTATGCTTGGGCACTAATTCCATTAATGAGGATTTGACATTGTTTTTTGAAAGTGCTTCATTTAAGTAAGGGGCAAAGTCTTTCTCTCTTTTGGCAGGAAACCAAGCTTCCTTTTCATCGGGATTTATTTTGCCCGACAGTAAATGTGAAGCATAGGTTAAATAAGAGGAAGTTAAAAGAAAGTCCAATCTTACTAAATTATATAGCTTCACAGTATCCTGTTGCTTTGCTTCATTTGCAATTTCTTCATTTTTGCTTTTTCTTGCCTTAAGCCTTTTTCTTCTTTCTTTTCTTGATTCAATTTTATAAACCTCCTGCAGTAGATTTTCTACCTCAGCTACTTTATAATTATCTGGTTCAAGACCTTCAATATGGGCAATATCTATCGCCTCAAGCAGATCTTCTACCTGAGGGCTTGGCTCATCAAAATTTACCCACGCGAGCTTATAATCCCTAAGCTTGTAAAATTCACCGAATTCTTTTACCAGGGTCTTCCTAACATCCTTATCAGGGAAATAATCTGGGGTGGTTATTGTATCGGAGCTGGCATTGATTATCTCCAATATCTTTTTTGATTCTAAATCAAAATCATCTGCCGGGGATTTAAAAATATCGCATGATGTCATTAGGCCTGCATAAAGAATTACTGCAAAGAAGCCAAAAATATTATTTTTCAATGTATTTATCTTAAAGTGTAAAAAATGTAATAATCTAGGCTTCTAACAGTAATTATTCTTATAAAGTTGCTGTTGGAAAAAATGAATTCTTGAAAATAAACTTTTTAAAAGTCTCATGTAGACAAAGCTTTTCCAGCTTCTATGTCAACAAACCAAATAAGTTTTCCATGATTTGGCTTTATATATTCTGCTGGAAAAGGCGGGTTATTTCCAGCCTCTATCACTTTTTTCAGTACTTGGGCTTTATTTGATCCCATAACCAAAAACAGGATATTCTTTGCTTCATTAACAATAGGCAATGTTAGGGTAATCCTGTACATGGATTGCTCTTTCAGGAAAAATGAACTTACCCATTTATTTTTCTCCTGCAACACATCTGTACCGGGAAACAACGAAAGGGTATGGCCATCATCGCCCATGCCCAGTAATACCAAATCAAATTCAGGCTTCCTACCTTTAAAAAATTCCTGTAGTATTGATTCATATTGATTGGCCGATACTTCAGGGGCCAGCTCCCCTGACATTCGAACTATTTGATTATGTGGTATTGGCACATGGTTTAACAACAGTTCATGAGCCATCCTTGCATTATTACGTGCATCATTGTGGAGCACCCACCTCTCATCTCCAAAAAAGATGTGTGTATCTTTCCATGGTACCTGGTCCTGATAAAAATCACTCGCAAGAAGCTCGTACAATCTCTTCGGTGAGGATCCTCCTGTAAGTACGGCAGAAAACCTTCCCGATCTGTCCACAGCCTCTTTTGCACATGCTATAAAGTGCGTGGCTGCCGCCTGACTAAGAGATTCTGCATCATCAAATATTTTGATGTCCATATAAATTTGATTTGAACTTTTTTGTAAAAAAAAAATTTGAAGGGAATGTTTAGTGCCAAACAGAAGTACTTAAAAAAACAAAAAGACCATTATGTCTGTGACATGATGGCCATTAATATTCGGGGTTATATATTTTTACACATTTAACACTTTTTGATCCAACACTTCAAATTTAGAATAATTGCTTTTAAATTCAGGCACAATGTATTTCATCAATCTTACCAATGTCAAATCATCTTTTGTGTAAGCAAGCTCAATCAATTGTTTAATATTCTCTTCTACTTCGCTGAAGGTATATTCCCTTACCTTGGCGATCATTATTTTTGAATGATGTGTTGGTACTGTATTTTCTGTGTTGTTCAAAAGCTCTTCATATAGCTTTTCACCATCACGCAAACCGGAAAAAACAATATCTATGTCCCTGCCTATTTTCATTCCTGAAAGCTGGACCATCTTATTGGCCAAATCTACTATTTTAACAGATTTTCCCATATCAAATATGAAGATTTCACAGCCATTGCCCATCACCCCAGCTTCAAGTACCAGCTGGCAAGCTTCAGGGATGGTCATAAAATAACGGGTCATTTCCGGGTGTGTAATAGTAATTGGGCCACCACTTTCAATTTGTTTTTTGAACAATGGAATTACTGAACCATTGGACCCCAGAACGTTCCCGAACCTTGTGGTTATAAAAGAAGTACTATCCAGCCCAAGTTTCTTTTGATAAAGGTTTAAAGATTGTACATAAATCTCTGCTATCCTTTTTGATGCACCCATAACACTTGTAGGATTTACAGCTTTATCAGTTGAAATCATTACAAATTTTTTGATTTTATGCTTCAAAGCAGCATCTGCCAGGTTTTTGGTACCAAGCACATTACATAAAATAGCTTCAGAAGGATTGTTTTCCATCATTGGCACATGTTTGTAAGCTGCGGCATGGAAAACCATATCAGGTTTATAAAAAGAAAATATCCTATCGATCCTATCAAAGTTAGAAACATCGGCAATCAACAAAGACGTTTTGACATCAGCGCGAAGTTTACTGATCTCGTTGTTGAGTTCATATAAAGGTGTTTCTGCCTGGTCTACCAGTAAAATCATTCCCGGCTTATGTAAAATAAGTTGCCTTACAATCTCACTGCCAATAGATCCGGCAGCCCCTGTAACGCATATACATTTTCCCCTTATTTCATCACTTACATTTTTATTGTCAAGGACTATAGATTCCCGTCCTAAAAGGTCTTCAATTTTTACGTCCTTAATTTGGTTAACACTCAGTTCGCCTTTGACCCACTTTTCGGTTGGTGGCACGGTTCGCACTTTAACATTATATTTTAAGCAAACATCAACTATTTCATTTTTCCGTTCCAATGAAAGGTTATTTATTGAGATAATCAATTCATTGACGCTCAGGCTTTCAAGTATTTCATTGATCTCCGTTTTTGCATTGAAAATCTTTACGCCATCGATAATTTTCCCGATCCTTCTTTGGTCATCGTCCAGGAATGCAACTACCTTAATGTTTGATCCAGATTCATGATTAATAATCTGCTTTGTAAATTGCCCAAATTGACCTGCTCCAAAAATAACTACATTAAGCCTCTTGTCTATGACATTCGTATAGTAGAAAAATATATGTTTTACTGACAACCTGTATGAAAACAAGAAAATAATAGAATTCAGGTAAGCAATAATAATAACCCCCAGAGGGATCATTCCATTACCATAAATCTTGAGGTGTAAAAGATTTATTAACAATGCAATAACAACACCAATGGTGGTGGTATAAACAATTCTCCATCCATCCTGAATACTTGTATATCGAATTATTCCTGAATAGCTTTGGGTAATTAAGATGGCAAGAAAACTGCACCCTAAAAACATCAGTGTGCCATACAAAAACCTGTTAAGGATAATTTCGCGGGTGTCGAAGTTAAACCTTAGCAAGTATGCAAAGGTGACCGAACAGAGCAAAACAAAAAGATCTATCAATAATATAATCCAGCGAGGGAGGATTTTAAGACTCTGTATTATCCTTATCATTATATAAAATTAGTAGTTCTTATTTTAATATTTTTAAATTACACAAATATCTTACATCTGTTATTTATACGATAAATACTGCATTGGTAACCTTATATAATAAAGGTAGTTGATTGTAAGTCACTTTTTACGCTATATCGAGGTACAAATATCTAAAATATTATGAGAAAAAAATGATAAAAAATTGTTTATATATATTATTTAAAATTTGACAGCACAATATCTATAATCCTCTCCTGATCACTTTTTTTCAAATCTATCCCAGAAGGCAAACATAATCCAGTATTATAAAAAATTTCAGCATAACCATTATTGTACGCATGGCATGATGAGAATACGGGTTGTTTATGCATGGGTTTCCATAAATCCCTTACTTCAATATTATTTTTAAGCAAAGTATCTTTAATCCTATCTTTTAAATGTATTTCTTTACACAGCATTGTAGTAATCCATCTATTGGAAAAAAAATGAACTGGCTCTTCTAAAAACTTTATATCTTCATGATTGTTCAATTCACTTTTGTATCTACTGAAAACATTACGTTTTAATGCTACTTTTTGCTGAAGCTGAGGCATCTGTAGAAAACCTAATTCTGCTGCCATTCCACTTAACTTATAATTATAACCGACATCCCTGTGTATAACTCCATTTTGCCATGATTTAGCTTGATTGGAATAATAGGTAGCTTTCTCCTTTATCTCTTGATTATTTGTAAGTAAAGCTCCACCACCAGTTGTTGTGATGATTTTATTATAATTAAATGAAAGAATACCTATTGTCCCAAAAGTCCCCAAGGCTTTGTGCTTATAGGTTGATCCTAAGGCACTCGCAGCATCTTCTATTACTGGGATTTCATATTCTTGACAGATATTTATGATCTCCTCTATCTGTGCCGGAAATCCATAAGCATGAACCAGGATCACGGCTTTTAAGCGATTTCCACTTTTAATTCCTTCAACAACAGCCTTTCTCAACAGTTCGGGGCACATGTTACCCGTAGAGATTTCTGAATCAATAAATACCGGATGGGCATTGACATAGCAAATGGCATTCACGGAAGCTACAAAAGTAAAAGTAGAGCATGCTATATGATCACCTTTACGGATCCCTAATGCAAGCAATGCAAGATGTAAAGCTGCGGTACCGGAACTTACAGCCAAAACTTCCGGAGAACCTGTAAGTGCAGAAATAGATTGTTGGAAATTGTCGACGGAAACAGCAGATTTCCCTATATTTTTAAGCAACCTTTCCTGAAGTTTATTGATAATATCCTCGTCAATGAAAGTAGGGGAAACTTCTATATTATAATTTATGGACATGGACGATGTTACTATCAAAATATCGCTGTATTATATTGAGGTGCTATGAGGCTGGCAAAACTTTCATTCTCTCCTCAATCAATGATTTTGAAAAATGTGCTTTTTGACCATTCAATACCACAATAAAAGTTTTGAAAAATATTTTAACATCCAAAGTGAAAGATTGGTTTTCAATATAATACAAATCATAATCGAAACGTTTTGACCATTGAATGCTGTTCCTGCCATATACCTGGGCCAGACCTGTAATACCAGGCTTTACGCTATGCCTTAGCAGTTCAGTCTCGGTATAATAACCCATATATGCTACCAATAAAGGCCTTGGTCCAATTAAACTTAAATCTCCTTTTAGGATATTATAAAGCTGTGGTATTTCATCAAATGAAAATTTACGCAAAAATTCACCATAAGGATTAACCCTTTTTATGTAGGGCAATAAATTACCCTTATTATCTATTTCATCACACATGGTACGGAATTTATAGATCATAAATACCTGGTTCCTGTAGCCAATTCGCTCCTGCACAAAAAAGACTTTGCATTTATAAACAATTGCTGATATCAACACGATGATTATGGTTAAGGGCAATAATAGTAGCCCCACTGAAACTGCAGTGAAAATATCGAAGATCCTTTTTATCTTGTTATACATTAATTGTTACCTGGCTTTTTTTTCATATGCATTACATACATATAGTACATAATAAAAAATAGGATGGCAAATACAAATGTCACATATAACAAACTATAATAATAATGATATAGTATAATAAAAATAACAGACAATACCAAAGCAGATAGCATAACCATAGAAACTACTTTGCTATGCGATGCCCCCGAAATTACCAATTGTTGATATAGATGCGACCTATGAGCCTCCCAAATCTTTTCACCCGCCAATGCCCTGCGGATAATGGTAAATGCACCGTCCGACAAGAAAAACCATAAAAAGATGATTAGTGCATAAATACCTATACTAATGGAGGTGCTGGTGAAATAAAGAGGAAGTGATGCAAATACAAATCCCAAAGTAGCACTGCCAATATCCCCCATAAAGATTTTTGCTGGGTGCCAATTATACACAAGGAAGCCTACTGCAGCAGCGGCAATAATGCTGCCCATATAAAATCCTGTTCCAAAAATATCTAAAAAAGCAATTGCTATTCCTGCAATTACAGCCTGGCTGCCTGCATAACCATCAATGCCATCTAAAAAATTATAAATATTTAAAACTGCTACGATCCATACAAAAGTTATCGGATAACCAAGCCAACCTAATTCAAAGCTTAAGGGTTCTGGAAGTGGGAATGCCTGAAAACCGCCTGTTTCATATATGATCAACCCAGCTGCAAAGGCGTGCAACAAAAATCTTAAGGATGCTGTCAGATTAATTTTATCATCAATAAAGCTTGTCAGGGTAACAATAAACGCCCCAAGGAAAAAGAGCCAACCAGGAATTGGCGCCTCAGGGTAAAAGATCATTAGCAACAATACAGCAATAACAACGCTTATAATTATAGCCATACCACCTCCCCTGGGAGTTGGTATTTTATGTGACGACCGATCGTTGGGAATGTCCATCATTCCTTTTTTTGTAAGAAATTGAACCAAAAACCGGGTAATTAAAAGCGAGCTGCTAAAGGCTACCAAAAGGATCAATATGAGTTTCCACCAAATCATAGAATAGAATTTAGGTTATCTAAAACTGGCTGGGGCTTCCAGTTCAACGTGTTTTGTGCCTTCTTGCAAGAAAAAGTTAGTGATTGGGTCATTTTGTCGTATACCCGCTTGCTAAAAGGAAGTTTTTTCCCAACAAGATTTTCCACAATGGTCAATGATGCTGCAATTGTTTTGGCTAATACTTCAGGCAGGCTTTTAACTCTCTTATTCAACATGATTCCTATTGTTTCAGAAATTTCCCCAAAAGAGGGATCTACTCCATCGGTAAGATTAAACACCCCCCCTACTTCAGATACATTTGCAATAATTTTGGCTACGTCATTTGCTAATAACATACTTCTCTTTGCCTTACCATCGCCAATATTGAAATAATATCCCTTATTAATTCCTTTTATCATGGCCCCCAAATTTCCAGGTGCGTTTTTCCCAACCAAAAGGGGAAGCCTTAAAATGGTTATTATTACATTATTTGCTTTCCCCCATTCCAGGATTTTTTTTTCAGCAAGTATTTTACTTTTGCCATATGGATCTTCGGCAAGCAAAGGGGCTGCTTCATCTATTTTTGCACCTGTTTCCAAACCATAAACCGCTACAGTGCTAATAAAAACAAAGGCTTTGGGAATATTGCTTGAATTTTTTAAAGCCTCCAATAAATTTTCTGTGCCTTTTAAATTTACATCATAAAAATCTTGCTTTTCAGCTTCGGTTTTAGGCACAACATGTGCTTTACCGGCCGCATGCACTACAAGGTCTATTTGTGGTATTGATAATATAGGTATTTTAAACTTTATATCGGCATTTACATGGCCCGATGCTTTTTCTCCACGGGCAAGTCTGATTACTTTGTGCTGTTTTAGGAGTTCTTGCTCTATATGGCTCCCAAGAAATCCTGTGGCTCCGGTCAATAATATGGTTTTTTTATTTTCCATGCGCGGCATCAGCAATAATTTCTAACATCTCATTTGCTAATTTGTCCCTGTCAAAAAGTTCCAAAGCTACCTTTTTGGCATTAGCGGCTTTTTTATCTCGAAGCTCTTTATTGTTGGCCAAAATTTGTATGGCGTCTGCCATTTCCATTGGTGTATTTGGGGCCACAGTTATACCACAGTCATATTTATAAATTAGGTCTTTAATCCATCCTTGTGTGGTTTGAATTATGGGCAGGCCAGCAGCAAAGGCATCAAACATTTTGTTGGGGGAAGATGTATGCAATACAGGTACATTCTTAAACACTAAAAATGCTGCTGTAGCTCTCTGTAGCCATCCTACAACCTGTTCTTTAGGTTTTAAGCCTAAAAATTTAACAAAAGATAGCTTTTTTTCCTCGACAATCATTTCAAGTTCTTTTCTCTCTGCGCCCTCACCAAGGATAACTATTACAATTTCTTCTTTCAATTTATCATCAATAACTGCAGCCGCATTGATTATTTGTTCGCAATTGTCCATCAATCCCAAAGACCCTGCATATACAAAAATAGTTTTCCCTTTAGTCCACTCCGGCATTTCCATTGGTTTTTGTACAGTGCCAAAAAGTATATTGTCGGATGCATTCGGTACAACATATACATTTTTCAGGCCGTACCGTTCACGAATAGATCCTGCCATGCCCTCTGAAAGCGCTACAATAGCAGTTGCTGCCTTATAGCATTTTTTCTCAAACCAAAAAGAAAATCTTTGCACCCACTTTGACTTTAACAATCCAAGTTGTATTGCACCCTCCGGCCACAGGTCGCGTACTTCAAAAATCATTGGCTTTTTCCTGATTTTTTTTGCCACCAATCCCGGAAGGCCTATGGTAATAGGGCCAGAACTTGCAATGGCAACATCATACTTCAATTTGAAAGCATAATAGGTTGACATGAAAGCAAACATAAAAAATGTATAGACCCTATAGGAGAATGAATGCTTATTGGAGATTTTTACATTTACAATAATAACATCAATACCTTCGATATTTTGACGGGACACCAAACCAGATGCTTTAAGGTCTGATTTATCATACAAAGATGTAATCACTGTAACTTTATGGCCAGCCACTACCCACCTTCGCGTCAATTCATAAACCCTTGTGCTCCAACCACCTTTGGGCGTACCAAAGTACTGATAAAAATATGCAATCCTCATTAAATTATTTGTTGGTTAAGATGTATTTTATGTCTATCAGCCAAAATATAAAAAATACATAAGGAAAAAATTGATAATTTGTACCGTCTCAAAAGTCTCCCCTATTTTCTAATTCCTGAACTGATAACTCCTGAACTTTCTGAAACTAAGTAATCATAAGGCTTTCGAAGAACTACTATACACATTAAAAAATATTTGGTTTAACAAATGCAAAGAAAGTTAAAAATGACATAAAAAATAATACATTACCTGTTTACCTAACTTCTCTTGAAAGAAACAAGTCTTTGCCCCTTATTTATACAAAGCACGAATAATGTGTTTCCTTGTATAAGATTAATTTCAGTATTGAAAAAGCAACTTAAAAAATAAATTCTTTACCTTAAGTTTCACTCAAGCTTCCAAGAGCATGAGGCGGAGTATAAATTGGAAATGTAGCCAGCACAGGCTTAGGTTTATTTCGTGAAAGAATGTAAATAAATGAAATGCCATACATAAAACCGGGCATCGCTAACCTCATGGCACCATGGAACATGGTAAATAAAGCAATGACAATAAAACTTGCAAAAAAATATTTATTATCATTACTAAGTTTAAAAAAATGACTTAGTGGGGTAAATAACATGATCAACAATGCAATGATGCCATAAATACCATGCTCCCCTATTAATCGGGTATATTCAGTATGGGCCACCAAATCAGCTCCTCCATGGTTAATTCTATAGATTCTCCCCATACCCACCCCTGTACCTAAAATAGGATATGCATAAAACGCTTCCAGCTCTGTCTCCATAATATCGATCCTTCCGGTGGTTAAACTAACCTTATTTGGATCATTCATGCTTCTTCCCTGATATCTTATGGACAAAGCTCCCCCTGTTAATTCGTTAGTATAAGACCAAACACCAAAGCCAGCAATGATCACAACAAAACTTCCTATAAATACCTGCTGGATCAGTTTTTTGTCTTTCCGCTGCTTTAGGATAAAAAAGAGTGCTATACCCAGCCCCATAACAGCAGCTACAACACCACCCCGGGAAAAAGTCAACAAGCCTCTTAAAGTTAAGAACAAAATAATAGCAATATCTAATAATTTTATACTAGTCAATGTATAGCCTAAAATTAAAGCCATTGCCCCAATAAAAATACCTAACCCTAAAATAGTAGAAACCTGGTTTGGCCCAAATCCTCCCGAAAGGCTAGCATTTGAATCTGCAGTAAATTTTACAGTGCTAAAGTCCGGAGTTTTTAAGAAAAGGATAATCCCCAACGAAAAAATTGGAAGCATGATGTACAAGAAAATTTTGTACAGGGTCTCCTTATCTATTGGTCTTTTATAAAAATACATGGCCGAAATAGCCAGGCATACGGGCCCGCTGAGGTTAAATAGTATGGTTTTCCTTTCAAGATCAATATCGCCCATTTCAACCATTGATATGGCAGGTATTAAAAGTAAAAGGAAAATGATAAACTGACGTGGTATAAAATGTGGCTTTTGTTGAAAAAGTAGCCCTGTAAGAAGAAAAATTATTACACCGTATTTGCCCATCTCATATGACAAGCTACCTTTATTTACCCTCAATACTACCTCAAGGGCCATAAAATATGCTGCATACAGTGCGGCTTCATTGTTTTCGTTGCGGTTGTTTATGATATGATAAACCCCAAAAACTAAAATCAAAGCTCCCCAAGCCATACCGATCATGGAGGAATAAACAGAAATAAATGTTATAAAAGCATGTATACCGAATAGATATAAATTCTTTTTATTATTAATGCCGCCCATTTAGATAATTAAATTTTTAATTTTTTGATCATTTTAATTGAGGCAAAACTTCATTTATTATCCTCGAATTGTAATGATCGTAAGTAAAAGGTTTTGCAATATTAACAACATTGGATGATAAATATTTCAAATGTTCCCTATTCTCTAAAATTTCCGTGAATGCTTCGGCTATGTACTCTGGGTTTGTCTTATGCAATAACACGCCATTATTACCATTTTTGATAAATTGGCCAATAGATGATATATCAGATACAACGGGCACACAACCATATGCTGCTGCCTCTGCTATAACTTTTGGAAAACCTTCCGATGCAGTAGATGGTAAACAAAATATATGCGATTCTTTATAAATATCAATAATATTATACCTGCTAAGCCCGCCTGTAAACAAACACTCCATTTTTAATGCTTTTGCCCTTTCTTCATAGAGCTTACGGTCAGCACCATCCCCAACAAAAATAATTTTGTTTACCCCAATGTCTGGTAACTGCTTAAAGGAATCCAAAATCCTGCCCACACCCTTATGATCGTCCAATCTTCCTACAAAACATACAGTTAAATCTCCATCAAAATTTTTATTATTTGCTATTTCATTAGCTTCTTCCAATTCTTCTGCGGTTATGCATGGATTTTCAAATGAAATTATATGTTGCTCCTGCTTTGGCCATTTTCCATTTACGGTAACTATTGAATCCTGAAAATTTGATTTCAGCCACCATCTTTGAAAAGAATAAGAAAGAGGAGCATTTTCTTGTGCCCAGTTTCCTGCATATTTAAACCATTTTTTGGGTCTATTCCTAAAACTTAAATATGGGATCATATACATGCCTAAATTTGTAGGGCCCCTGAATTGCACATAATCTACCTTTTCCAAAATCCGGTGCACTTTTAATATGTTTTTAGGCGCAGCTGACAGTATTTTTATTTTAGATCCTATACCACTTCCTCCTGAAGGTTCTATTGGGATAAATTTAATTTTATTGGAAGTATAACCCAAGGCACTTGCCGGGGCTTTCCCTTTATGGAGCGGGGCAATATGTATTATCTCAGAAAATATTTTAACCAAGTTGTTGATCTCACGGACAGTAGCACCCCAACCAATTGGAGTTCCATTTTCATCCAAAAAATGTTCTGTATGAGATATAATGGCGAGTTTCATAGTGATTTTATCCGGAAAAAATTAAAAGGGTAGGTAAAAAATATTAATTATCATACAACACCTCATAATACTGGTTTGCAATATTTTTCCAATTATGCTCTAAGGCCCATTTATATGCTTTAGCACTAAATGTTTCATAATTATTGTAAATCAAGGCAATTGCATTGGCAATTTCATGATCATTATGTTGATCTACTAAAATACCAGTTTCACCATTATCAATGGCATCAGCAATTCCACTATTTTTAGAGCCGACTGCAGGTTTTCCCCATATATTGGCTTCCAAAACAGCTATTCCAAATCCTTCAAAATCGCCTGTAGCAGTATGGTCGCTCAGCATCATGAAAATGTCGCATTGTCGGTACATGTCCAACAACTGCTGCCTTGATATTTTTCCATGGAAAGTGATATTTGGTAAAACACCAAGTTCTTTGGCAAATTCTGTTAATGCATCTTTTTGGGTTGGCAAACCAATAATATGATAATGAACATTTGGAAAAACTTTCTTTATTTCCGGAAGTGCCCGGATTATATTTTTCTGCCCTTTACGGGGAGTAACATTCCCAACAGTCAATAATTTCAAACTTTTAGACCTAATTGTATTATTGATGTCTATTTTTATAGTTGAAGTTTCTGTAAGGTCAATACCATTTGCAATTATTTTCCTTTGTTGTCCATTTCGAAGGATTGGAAGATGCTTCTCGGTATATCTTGATACAGAAATGATCTTATCACATTTGTTCAATGATTCATTCGTAAATTTCTTTAAACGCTTATTTTGAAGGTCAAGCTCAGAGCCATGTACTACGGCAATAAATTCCTTTTTCTTAAAAAATGACCTTAACATTCCTGCCAACCAAATGGAGAATTTTCCTGAAAATACAATCTTGTCATTTTGGGATATTAGCTTCCAAGCCATGATCACCCTTTTTATATAGGTTAAATGTATAGGGGTGGTTCGTAATATCCTGTGAACCTTAAAGCTGGTTTTACTGTCAAACCCATCAAGTTCTTTTTCTGAAGTGAAATTAGTATCGGCAAGCACGGTCACTTTCACCTTTTTAAACTCCTGAAGGTATTTTGCTAAATTATATGCATGATTTCCTATGCCACCAGGGCCGGGAGGAAATTCGGTGGAAATGATCAATAGCCTGGATCCTGAACCTGCTTCTACCACTGATTTATCGATTTATTAATAATTTTAAAAATTCGGGTTGGCACTTAATTTATATATTCTATTTTATGGCCTTCCTGCATCATTTTGCCCGATTGTTTCCAAGATTTTGCAACTTGTATTGCCAATACTGGCAAAAATAACACAGCCATAAATATACCTATGGGATATACCAACTTATTCTTTTTAAATTTATATGGAATCATGGAGGGCAGCACCCCCAATACAAGTGCATTGCTCACATAAGAACCCGGAAAATACGATCTGTAAAAATACAAAACACTGGGTATAGGTTTTGGTGAAAATATTTTGCTGGTCCTAAAGGCATCCCACGACCCCATCTGCCTTAGCCCTCCGGAATTAACCTTTAGGTGCAAACGACTGGCAAATGGGTGTGATATGCTTTTAAATCCGTTCATATATGCCCTTAATCCAAACTCCCCATCTCCCATCCTCATTTTATCAAACTGGCGGTCAAATAGCCCTATTTGCTTGAAAACTTCTCTTTTAACCAAAGCATTGCCCGAGTCAAATTGATCTGCCCATCTAAAAAAACTATAGTTCAATGGGATTTCTCCTCCTACTTTTGAAAAGGAAACACCGGCAGAAATATCAGCTTTAAAAAAATCCATAGCTTTTATGTGCTCAGCGATCCAATTTACCCCTACCCTTGAGTCATCGTCATAAAACAACAGAAAATCACCTTTTGCTACCCTAACAGCTTCATTTCGTGCAAGCCACTGCCCTTTCCCCTCTTGAAATATTACTTTTTTATCAATATCAAAAATATCATAAAAGTCTTTTTTAGGATTGTCCGTCTGATCAACTACAATCATTTCAAAGTTTTTGAACGATTGGACTTTCATGTCTTCAAATACATCTTTTAGGTATTCATATCTATTGAGTGTAGGGATAATTACACTAACAAAAGGATTGCTTTTGAGCAGCTGTGAATCAAAATCCTTGTAATTAAGGTTCTGATCGTGCAGCTGATAGAGATTTACTTTCTTAACATCTTTTGTAGCATTAAATGCTTTGAATTCCTTTATTGGATTATTTAATGAAAGGACCCTGATAAAAAGGCAGTAATAGATCCATACCTTTTTATAATATTTCCTAATAAACCTATAATTGTCTTTAAGGGTTACTTTTGGTTGGAAAGTCAATGCATCTAGATCAGCTGAAGCATCAATATCTATAATCCCTTTGTGCCATGCCTGAAAAGATGCGTCGAGCAAGCGTGCTTCCTCTGATTGGTAAGAATTGTC
>JALZND010000504.1 GCA_030857845.1 Bacteroidota bacterium
AAGTACCAGATCCATATCTTTAACCATGTAAAATCCAACCCAGAAAAATCCCATTCCAAACTTCAATACTGCACAGGTATTAGCCAGGTTTGCAATCAGGTCTTTTTCATCCCGAATTAAGGCTTCCAGTTGGGGCAATAGCACTTTATATTTTTCATCTTTATTGTTAGAGGTCGAAAGCACAAGATTTTCTGACATTATTATTTAAATAGGGTTATAAAAAAATAAATGATCATCCAGGACAGAATCAATGGCCAATAATTCCCCTTTTATCCGCGGGGCCTCAATACCTGAACCAAAAGATGCGGATGATTTGAAAACCCTTGCTTCATCCCAAAGGTTTTGAAGCATAAACTGGTTAAGTATTTGAGCCCCTCCTTCAACAATAACTGAGAGGATATTGCGGCTGTATAAGTCCTCAAGGATGTTTATAAGTAAATTTTGCTCTTCAACCTTTACAAATATCGTGTTTCCTTGCTCTTCATTTTTTAAAAGGTTGTATACAATAGTACGACCCGAATCACTAAACAGGTTCAAATTACCTGAAAGCCTTAAGTATCTATCCATTACCAATCTAAGGGGGTTTTTACCTGACCAATCCCTTACATTAAGTTGGGGGTTGTCATAGAACGCTGTGTTGGCCCCCACCAGTATGGCATCTTCCTCGCTTCTCCATTTATGGACCATTTTCCTGGACAGCTCATTGCTGATCCATTTTGAATCAAAATCTTTTCTGGCAATAAATCCATCAGCTGTTTCGGCCCATTTCAAGATTACATAAGGCCTTTTCTCTGTATGGAAGGTAAAAAAACGTTTATTTAGAATTTTACCTTCTGCCGAATGTAAACCATCTTCTACAACAATACCTGCCTCCCTGAGTTTTGCCATGCCCCTTCCCGATACCACAGGATTGTAATCCAGGTTTGAAACGACCACCCTTTTTACCCTATTTTTAATCAATAAATCAGCACAAGGTGGGGTTTTTCCAAAATGGGAGCAAGGTTCCAGATTGACGTAAACGGTACTTTCCTGAAGCAGGGATTTATTTTTTACAGAATTGACAGCATTAACTTCTGCATGTGGCCCACCATAAATTTGATGCCACCCCTCACCAATTATTGTATCATTGTGTACTATCACACATCCTACCATGGGGTTGGGGCTAACCTTACCTGCCCCGAGGGCGGCTAATTCCATTGCTCTCTGTAAATAAATAGTATCCTTGATCAAGTTTTTATTATTATGATATAAATTTATAAGGAAATTGTCAGCTAAAAAATTTAAGGGATCATTTTGAAATAAATATGGAACAAGGAGAATTTATAAATGCCAAACAGCTAAATGCAATGATCATAAAAAGCTTAAATGTTCCGGCAGATTACCCTGAGCTAAAAAGCATTTCCATTTTGGTCATGAGCCATTTGTTTCAATTGAACCACATGGACTTGATCCTGAATAAAAAAATACAATTTAATTCAAAAAATAATGCTGTTCTACAGGGCATCATCAAAAGAATAAATATGCAAGAACCAGTTCAATATGTTTTAGGCATAGCCCACTTTTATGGCCTGGAAATAAACGTTGAGCCAGGTGTGCTGATTCCCCGTCCTGAAACGGAAGAGCTGGTTGATGTGATAATTAAAGAAAACCTGCAACCAGGCCTGAACATCTTAGATATCGGGACCGGCAGTGGGTGTATTGCCATTGCACTTGAAAAAAACCTGCCTTCTGCGAAACTCACCGCTATGGATGTTTCTGCCGATGCCATAAAAATTGCCACAGAAAATGCAAAAAAAAATCTTTCCCACATACAGTTTTTACAAGCAGATATCTTTACAGAGCTTTCCCAGTTGCCAGAATTCGATATAATTGTTTCGAACCCACCTTATGTGCTCGATCATGAAAAATTAGGGATGAAAAAAAATGTTGTGGAACATGAACCGCATTTGGCACTTTTTGTGGCTGATAGAAATCCACTAATATTTTATGAGCGAATTATTGAAATAACCCAAAAGCTTCTAAGAAAGGGTGGGAAATTATATTTTGAAATCAATGAAAAATTTGGTCGTGAGGTTGAAGGATTGATGTTTAATAATGGTTTTTCAGATTCAATGGTCTTAAAAGACATGCAAAATAAAGACAGGATAGTAAAAGGCACCAAATCATAATTGTAAATCCTGAAAAATTAAGAAAGATCATGATTATAGCATATTATGATAAGTGAATTTTTATAAAACTTCAATTTGTTTTAGGGAAAATAGCCATGAGAGTTTTGACAGAGAAAAATATTTTTTCAAGATAAAGCAAATTATTAATAATAACTCCCTACTTTTGTCCCGCAAATAAGAATACTTAATCTTTATTTGCTATGACTCCTGATTCCTCCAAATTTCTCTTCGAAGCCCTTACCTATGATGATGTACTCCTGCTGCCGGGATACTCTGAGGTACTTCCAAGGGATACCGATACAAGTACCCAATTAACCAAAAATATCAGGCTCAATATTCCGCTGCTCTCGGCAGCTATGGACACCGTTACTGAATTTGACCTTGCAATTTCTATGGCGCTTGAAGGTGGTATTGGATTTATTCATAAAAATATGAGTAAAGAAAAACAAGCCGAACAAGTACGCAAGGTAAAAAGGTCACAAAGCGGGATGATCCTGGATCCTATTACCCTGGACATAAATTCAACAGTTGGAGATGCTTTTTCCATTATGAGGGAATTCAGTATTGGCGGAATCCCAGTAATTGATGGTGACAGAAAACTTCTTGGCATTATAACCAAC
>JALZND010000505.1 GCA_030857845.1 Bacteroidota bacterium
GAGTAGTTGCCAGGAAACCTAACCTGCCTGTATTTATGCCTAATATAGGAAGCTCTAATGCACCTACATGGGTTACTGTGTCCAACAATGTTCCGTCACCCCCTAAGCTTATTACATAATCAATACCTGACAAATCATCATTCGGATAATAAATTTCGAATTTTCCGGTATTGATACTTGAATTTTTTAGGGTTTGAAAAAAATATTCCGATATAAATAATTCGGCTTTTCTTTTGTTCAATTCATCGAAAACTTCCTGTACAAAGAGAATACTTTCATCAATAGACGTTCTTCCATGAATGGCAAATTTCATAATCTATAGTTAAGAAAGTGATATTTTTAAATGTTTATATATCCAGGTACCTCATCAAGATGTCAAGGCGTTCTTTCTCATTGGAAATAGCCTCTGTTTGATTGAACTTGCCAATGATTTTATAACCAAACCGGTCAAGGGTCGCAACGATCCTGGACAGGTCGGTGCGGTTGATTTTTAGGGTAAGTTTAATTTTATTCGGATCCAGAGTATCTATATTGATGCAGCTGCTCAATATTTTTGCATTGTCAGATTCGATGAGCCTGCTGATTTCCGAAAGGGAATAATCTATTTGTAGCAAAGATATAATTATGATGCCACCAGGACTTTGTACCCCTAAAGTTTGGGCAAATGCAGCAAGGGTATCTTCAACAGTGATTACACCCAAAAACTTGTTTTCATCGTCAATTACTGCCACTACCTGAACTTCAAAATCAGAAGCCAACTTAACTACATCATAAAAATGCTGATTTTCGTTAATATGGCACTTTTCAGCGAAGAGTTCATATTCCAACATTGGTTTTTTCAGGTTGTTGCTGGAAAATACAATATCTTCAGAAATTAAACCCTTAAAAACACCTTGGTCCACTATAGGAAGCTGGTTGGTCCTCAGCTCTTCCATCCAGGTAAGGGCTTTTTGGCCGTCATCCTTTAGCTTTAGTGGCGGTATCATTTGATTAATAAGTTCTTTAGCAATCATATTTGGTTACTCTTTCAAAAAATCTGACAAAATATCATTGAAAGCTTCAGGGTGTTCCATCATAGGCGCATGAGAGCATTTGTCAATAAAACGCAATTTAGAATTCGGGATCAACCTGTTGAATTCATGTGCTACCATGGGTGGGGTAATGGTGTCGTTCAAGCCCCAAACTAATAACGTTTGGGCCTTGATTTTAGTTATTTCTTTTGACATATTGTGCCTTTGGGCTGATTTTGCAATTGCCACAATACGCATGCATTTAGGGATGCTTTTAGTAATTTCAAAAACCTCGTCAACATATTCTTTTGTGGCAGTTTTTGGGTCAAAAAAAGTATACTCTACCCTTTCTTTGATATAGTCATAGCTTCCGCGTTTCGGGAAAGATCCTCCCATAGAATTTTCAAATAAACCAGAACTCCCCGTCAACACGAGCCTTTTTACTTTTTCCTGGTTGTTTAAAGTATAAATCAAGGCTATATGCCCTCCCAGGGAATTCCCCATAAGGTTGATCTGATCAAGTTTTTTTACTGCTACGAATTCTTCGATATATTTTACCAGGACGTCCAGTCCATCGTCTTTTAATGGCATTTCATAAATAGGCAGCAGGGGGATGATCACCCTGAAATCATGAGAAAACCTGTCAACCACTCCTTGCCAATTACTTAAAGCACCAAACAACCCATGAAGAAGCAGCAGCGGCTCACCCTTACCTTCGTCGATAAACCTATAGCCTTGTTCATCTTTGATCTTTACATTCATTTTTATATACATTTAAAAGCCAACCCTGTGGGTTTATCTTTACATCATCTGATTAACCACCGAAAATTCGATCTTAAATATTGCCCTACTTTATGGCAAATCATTCTTTTATAATTGTATAAATAAGGATTCTTCCTTCACGATCCTAATTTAATTACTTTTAAAGTAACTTTAAAGTCACAATTAACGAACAATATTATTAAAATTGATCCAATTTTTTAAAATTTCCAGTCCTGAAATAGTAAGAAAAGCTTCTG
Organism: Bacteroidota bacterium; assembly: GCA_030857845.1. Lineage (GTDB taxonomy): Bacteria > Bacteroidota > Bacteroidia > Cytophagales > Cyclobacteriaceae > JALZND01. Next base: position 2,030 of record JALZND010000505.1, read on the forward strand.
GATGAAATTGAAGGCCCCGAATTGGAAGAAAATTATGTTTCAAGGCCATTATTTCACCTGAAAGAGTGTGGGCTGTTGCACTGAGGTCCCCTCCTACATCTTCAAGGATCAAAGAGTGGTATCGCACTACCTCAATTTCATTGGCAATACCTTCAAAAATATAATCATCTTTTACCCTGACTTTTGAAATTTTTCCATGCATGGGTTTTTGTGCTTTCATTAAATTGGAACCAAAATATTGTCCAATTGCCTGATGTCCAAGACAAATACCTAGCATAGGGAGTTTGTTGTGATAATAATCTATGACTTCCATTAAAGAACCTGCCTTTGATGGGATTTCCGGGCCAGGGGATAAAACAATTCCAGTATAATCATATTTTTTAACTTCCGACAATGGCACATTATTCCGGAAAGTCTTAGAAGCTACCCCCAGCTGAGAAAAATAATCTACCAGGTTGTAGGTAAAAGAATCAAAATTATCTAAGATCAGTATCAATTATCTTTGAAAATATCTTTTAAGGAACCGAAGAAACCCTCCATAAACGGTAGGTTTTCCGAAAGGAAATTGATGGTATTGGGTGCAATGGCACTTACCATGGGATAGACAAATGAATTTGTCCTTATGTCTTCAGATATAGGAATGCCAACACTTTCTGCCAGCCAAAACAATAAACTGATGGCAAATGCCCATTTTAAAAGCCCTAAAGTAGCCCCCGCAAAATTGTCTACCGATCCAAGGATGGTGAGGT
>JALZND010000005.1 GCA_030857845.1 Bacteroidota bacterium
GTTTATGGTATTTTGTTTTTATATGGAAGATTTTTTAGCGAATTTTACAGAGGATACCAATTTGCATGTGAAAGCTGCTTTCCTGACAAATAATAGTCATTTCACTAAAGCCTTATCCTTACCAGATTTGGCATGACATAAAAAGGCGGCTTAACAACTGAGATGAACTTTGAGCAACAGCTTTAAAAATTTCACCATGAGATGACATTTCAATCTATCGAATGAACTTTAGCAATGTCATTTTGCTTAATCTAATATCAATCAACCTACATTCTTTATTAAAAGACTTCATATAAAGTGATCTTATGTGAGAAACTATACCTACTGAAAGGCCACCAAAATTGAAATAAATATATTAATTAAAAACTTATAAAATATGACCGTTATACATGACCCTATTGAGCAGGAAAAAGTTGCCTTAAACAATGAAAAAGCATTTAAAGTGCTTTTGACTGGTAGTGAAAGCAACAGAGAAATAACTTCCAGGCTTTCTAAGGCAGGTTTTGAGGTTGATTTCCTGCAAATGGAACAGCCACTTAAAGATGCTTCAACAATATTTAGTTTTAAGCATTTTCAGCCTGGGATCAAACATGCTCATGCAAATGGCCAATCACTTATTATTTGTATTGATGAAACTACCAATAAAGTAGGCGTAGCTGTTAAAAATCATGAAACTGGTGTTTTCCAACTTTTAAATGCCCATCAATTAGCTGCTTTGCTGGTGCAGTTATGGCAAAAAGATTATGCTGACGAAACCTTGACCTTTGTAAAATCTATCCACATATCAGAAATGATTGAACTATTGGCTGCCAAGGGAGGGTCTTCTTACAAAAACATTATTGTAGAGCCGGGGTCAATCGAAAATGAAATCAAGGCTTTGTATGAAGGAAGAGATGCCCATGTTTTTGGGTTTACTGAAAACCAGGAGTTTTATGACAATAAGGTTGACTTTATTACAATTATCGAAAAAATTATATCCCTTGGAGAACATTTAGAGAAAGAAAACAGCTCCCTTTTTGATGAGCTTCTGAGCCTTTACAAAGAATATGGCTTCTATAAAGAAAAAACTTTTGCTGTAGAATTTAACGGCCCCTCACAAAGACTGCATGTAAAACACGTAATGGATGAATGCAAAAAGAATTCTGCTGCCATTCAGGAGCGACTTGACATCACACATATTTTAGACTATAAAAAAGGAAAATCCAAAAATTTTCAAACAAACAAAGAAAATGTTTTGAATTTTCCTGCTGTAAATATGCTACAGGTTAAATTTTCTGATGGTCTTTCTGTCACAATTGTTCCTCAGGAAACCCAAGTTTATTATTATTTTTCTATGAAGGGCAATCTTGGCGGCAAAGATATGTACCCTGAAGTAAATAAAGAATTTGATGACCGGATATTTAAAATCCTTGAAATAATCAATAAGCTTTAAGGAACAAAATTTATTATATACCCTATTCCCATATAAATCCTGAAAATGCTCCATCCCATGGATGATAGTCAGGATTTAAATGGGAATTTTTTAATAATTACTTTTTTCCCAGCTTGTATTCAATTCAAACTAAAGTAAAAATATATTTCTTTAACACTAAAATAGCCGACAAAGAAAATGTTTTCCCTATGAATATATGAAAACATTTCAGAAACAGCAGCCGTTGAAAATTATTTCAATTCTTATTTTTTTTGATAAGCATTTATAGCTTCACCCATCTATATTGGAAAACTTTTTAATTTTTAATTAAATGAAAAAATTATTCACCATTTTATCATTTTTCTTGTTCACCTCTGAAATTGTTTATTCTCAAGATACTTCAAAAATTCATGCTGTTGATACTGCATATGATTATATCGATGTTGAAGAAAAGCCTGTTCCTGAACATGGATTGGAAGCTTTGTATAAAAGCTGGAATTCCCTTGTAAATTACCCTTCAGAAGCCAGGCAAAAAAATGTTGAAGGAAAAGTTTTTATTTCCTTTGTAGTGGATGAGTCTGGTAAAATAATGGATCCCATTGTAGAACAAGGCCTGGGCTACGGCTGTGATGAAGCTACCATTAATGCATTGTTAAAAACAAAGCTCAAATGGAAACCCGGAACAATAAATGGTGAAAACGTAAAAGTAAGAATGTCTTTGCCGTTTTCATTTAAGCTGATATAATTAGAGCTTAAAAATCTTCTTAGGTTTTATTGATCATTACAAGCTTCACTTTGTCTGCTTTTGAAATTTCTTTTCGGAAATTCATAAAGTCAACATAAGAAGCTGCCGGATAGCTTCCCTTATTCATCTTCAATTCCCTTATATAAGTAATTTTATTCACTTCGCTCATAATTGAAACTGGTTTTGGATTTGATTTCAATCGATTCCTCATGCCGGGGAAGACCTAACTAACAACCATGTTGTTCTATACAAGCCAGCTTCTTTGAAAATAAATACTTCCCAATCAATTTCACATAAAAATTTATTTATTAAGGTCTTCCTGTCCCAATGAAATAATATTGGCAAAAATCCTGTAGGCTCCCGGAACCCCTGCGGTCAATTGACGGAAAAAAGATAGACCTGTATATGTATAGTAACCTTTGCCATAGGGTGCAACCAACATGCTACCTTCTTTGGGCTCTTCGTCAGGATCATTCATGGAAAGAATTGGTTGGAAAGATGGATCCCATTCTGTTGCAAAATATAAGCCCCGCTCCTGCACCCATCCTTCAAAATCCTTGTCTGTAATTTTATTGGGAATATTCATTACCGGATGGTTTGGCTGGATAATCCTAACGGGAGCATCCTCCACCGCAACCCGGTCCCTTGAAATTTTCATGGCAAATGGCGCAATATCCTGTGTCACCATGCCTCCATTCGTGCTGTATTGCACAATCATGTTGCCACCTTGTTTCACGTATTCCAAAAGTGTGGTTTGATAAAATTTTAATTTATCAACTGTATTATAAGCCCTGATCCCCAGTATTACAGCATCGAATTTTTTCAGGATATTTAAATTAATATCGCCATCTTCTAAAAGCGAAACCTTATACCCAATCTGCCTCAAACTTTTGGGCACCTCATCGCCCGCACCCATGATGTAGGCAATATTTTCACCTTTTTTCTTAATGTCCAATCGGGCAACTGTGACAGTTGCCTCAGGCAGGATAAGCTGATTGGGAATATGTGTATAGGTAATAGAATGGTAGCCACGGTCAAACTTTTTACCATCTGCAATAAAATAAGCCCCTATTTTAGAGGAACTTGTACTACTTGGTGGCACCACCTCGAACATAAGCGTAATATCTTCACCTTTTTTTGACAATTTTACTGGAAAGGATTCAGGATCTGAGGACCATCCTTCTGGTAGGTCAAGTTTTACATTTCCCTGTATATTGGGACTACCTGCCCTTACAGTCACTTCCAGTAATTTAGAATTATCAGATGCAAACATTAGTACTTGTTCTTTAACATTCACAAATACTTGAGGAACAATTTCCAGATTCCGGTATTGTTCGCCTGCCACTGGATCTGTCCTTTTATAAACTATAGGCCGTTCTAAAACAAAAGTTTGGTCTCCAATCAGCAGGTCCAGGAAAACTTTTATGGCTGGGTCATTTTCTGGTTTCCCGATCATTTCTACCTGGTCCACCTTAAACATCCCTACTGTGCCTTCTTCCCGAAGCCAATAAGGTTGTGAATAAGGCAGATCATCTTCCAACTTGATCTTTTTATTGAATTGTAACAATTTGTTTTCTTTTAATTCTGTATTTAATATTGAATCGCCGGCAGAAACAGAATATGAAATTTTCTGAACCTTGACCGGAAATTTGGACCTGTTCACTAATTCCATAGAAATTGTGAGGCTGTCACCCCGGGCGATAGAATAATCATTTGCCAATGCTTCAGTAAAAAAACCAAGACATGCTTCTATTGCTTGTTGGATTTCGACTAGTTTCACTGCCTTCCAATGACTCTCCGGAAGGGCCTTTAAGAGTTTGTTTGCTTCCAGCAAATCAGGCACTGTGGCGGCAGGATTGTTTGCATTGAAATTTTTTGCTGCTTTTTTAAGTACTGCACCCACTTTTTCCCCACCTTTAATCCTGCTCCAGCTGGTGTTTAATCCATGAAATAAATCCTTATTTTGAGCTTTGCCTTTCAATGGCTCCAAATATTCAAAGGTAGTACCTCTTGTGCCAGATGAGCCGAAGCCTTGACTTTTATGCATGCTCCTGCTCTCTGCAGCAAGCTCTGAATATGCTTTACCTAAAGTTGCATTGTATTTCCCCACATCTACCATCAATAGTCCAGTTGTATCAAATTTATTTTCTTCGTAAAACCAGGAAGAGGTATTCCAATATAAGCTTGAAGGGGCCCACACGTCTACAAATTGGAGCTGCTGAGGAAATTTTTGTTTATCGCCAGCGTAGGCAAAAGCTTGTTCGGCAAGAATGGCGGATGCTGTATGATGGCCATGTGTAGTACCGGGCTTTTTATTGAACCTCGTGATCAACACATCGGGGCGGAATTTACGGATTGCCCATACCAGGTCTTTAAGTACGGCATCTTTGTCCCATATATTAAAGGTTTCATCAGGATGTTTGGAGAATCCAAAATCTATTGCCCGAGAAAAAAATTGTTTGCCCCCATCTATTTTGCGTGCCTCAAGAAGCTCCTGTGTCCTGATAAGGCCTAGTGCAACACCTGTTTCGGTACCAATAAGGTTTTGGCCTCCATCGCCCCGGGTAACAGAAAAATATGCTGTATTAACCAATTTTTCATTGCTCAACCATGCAATAAGTCTTGTATTTTCATCATCAGGATGCGCAGCAATGTATAAGGCACTCCCCAGTACAGTAAGTTTGTTTAACGCTAATTGTATTTCGGCAGCATTGTATCTTTTTGGTTCCTGGGCAGATGTATATGAATAAAACCAGCATGTCAATATGAAACAAATAACATTGGATTTAATAAAAACGATTCTAAACATTGATAAAGGTTTAATTAAAGAAATTCAACTAATAATTAGGAATAATTTTAATTTTGCAATACTAATATTTAAATGTAAATAAAAGCTTCTTATTTTATTATGTTTAATTTAAATAAACCCATTGTGCATTTATTGATCGCCTGCATAAGTACCATCTCCTAATGAAAGAAAAATTATTTCAGCCTGTTGATATAGCAATACTAGTATACTTTAGGATTTTAGGGGCTGCTTTGATAGCCGGTGAATTATTTAATGTGATCCTGCTGGGTGAAATTGAAGAATACGGCACTACAACTTTTCATTTTTCATATTATTTATTCCCCTGGCTCAACCCCTGGCATGTCACTGGTATGTATCTGCATTATTTTTTAGCCATTGCAGCTGCCCTAATGGTTTCTGCAGGCATAATGTATAGATTCAGTACAATATGTTTGTTTTTTTTGTATACATCCCTTTTTCTTATGGGAGAGACTGATTATATCAATCATACATACCTCTATTCCCTTATAAGTTTTTTGATGATCTTCATGCCATTGCATAAAGCTGTTTCATATGACACATATATTAAACCTTCCATAAAAACTGCCTATGCCCCGGCATGGTGTTATTATTTATTGTTGTTCCAAATGAGCGTGGTTTATTTTTTTGCAGGCCTTGCAAAAATTAATGTTGATTGGTTGAATGGTGTGCCTATGAACTTTATTACACAAAATAAAGTAGATACATTTTTATTAGGTAACTTTTTCAGGCTGCCAGAGTCCCATTATATCATGAGTTATTTCGGCCTGGCTTTCGATCTTTTTATTGTCCCGGCTTTATAGTACAAAAGAAGAAGGGTATTTGGATTTATTTTCGCAATTACTTTCCACCTTTCAAATGTTTTAATTTTCGGGCTGGCTACTTTCCCATGGTTTTCAATCATGATGACTTCCTTGTTTTTTGGAACCTCATGGCCCAGGAAAATACCATATTTCAAAAAACTGCTTCCACCACTGGGAGAAAATAGTTTTTTAAGTGCGGAATTAAAAATAAACACTTCAAAATATTATCTATTATGTATTTATGCAGTTGTTCAACTCCTGCTACCATTGAGGCACTGGCTTTACCCGGGCAATGTAAACTGGACTGAAGAAGGGCATTATTTTTCCTGGCGGATGATGTTGAGGGGAAAATCAGGTTCTATAACATACAAGATTACCCTTCCCGGAACTGACAGTACTTTTACAGAAAATCCTTTGCCGCACATCAACCAAAGCCAATACAATGACCTTATCGGAAAGCCTGAATTAATAATACAATATGCCCATTTTCTGACAAAAAAATACCAATATCTGGACGCTTATCCAATTAAGGTTTATGCGATTACAAATGTAAGCCTGAACGGAAGGCCCACCCAGCCTATAGTTGACTCAACTGTAGATCTGGCAGCAGAAAAAAGAAGCTTAAAGCATTATGATTGGATTATCCCATTACAAATCGACCATAAGGATAAATGATGAATATCATGTCATGTTTAAAAAAGGCATAATACTAATTGGAGGAGTAAAAAATTGGAACGCATAAAAAAAGCACTACAATTATTGCAGTGCTTTTTTTACAGCATTAATATAATTACAAATTACCAGTATTAAAACCTGAATCATCAGGATCAGATCCGGTAGTCCTGCCTCCAAAACCTGACTCTCTTATCCTGCTTCCCCGAATTCTTCCTTCATCAGAAAGGTCGTCACCTGAATTTCCCAAGCCGGAATTGCCTGTTCCCATGCTTCCTGAACCAGAATTACCGAAGCCAGAATCACCATAGCCTGAAGTTGAACTGGCAGATCCACTTCCAAAACCAGTTCCTGAATCTCTATCAGAACCTACTGAATCCATATTGCTTCTTCTTTCCCAATATGGCTTATAACCATAATGTGAATGTACACTTTCAACAAATTGCCTGTCAGGACTGCTTGGCCAATTGTCTTTATCGAAACCAGGAGCATTTTCTAATGTCTCTTTGTTTACATCCATGATAATTTGCTCATTTACTTTATCAAATGTAAATGACTCCCAAGGTACGGCAAATAATTTGTCTCCAATGCCAAGAAAACCTCCAAAAGAAATTACAGCATATGCAACTTCCCCTGATTCCAGGTCTAGCATGATATCCTTGAGATCCCCTAGATTTTCGCCTTTTCTATTGGTAATATTCGTACCAGAAAGGCTCGATGTTGATAATAATTGATAGTCCATGATTAAAAAATTTTGGTTAAAAATATATTTTTGAAAAATTTGCATGCTGACAAATCGCTAATTTCTATCACCAATACATATTATTATGACAATTAATAAGGTAAAATGTTTTGAAAATGTATTTTTATATTAATCAATATATAAAATATTAATTTACAGATACATATAAAAAAAGAGGGAAGCTATAGCATAAGAATCAAATGATCATTTTTAAAGGTTTTTGCTTCCCTTTCTTCTTTAAAAATTACAAAAATATCACATGGTAAGTAAACAATGGGTTTATGCTCTTAAAAAGTACAAATAAATCATAGTTTTGTTCAGGTAAAGAAAAACCATCTTAGATGAAAAAATTATTTTTAATTGTGCTTTTATTAAATTTTATATGTGCACATGCCCAAGATCCTGCAAATGAAAATATTATACCTGATTCGTATGAACTGGTTCAGCTTGGCAAAAACATAAATACGCCTTATCATGAATCGGCACCTATCGTTTCACCAGATGGCAACACCTTATATTTTTTCGTATCCAATCATCCGGAAAATTACCTGGGCAAGACAGGAAGCCAGGATATCTGGCATGCAGAGCGTGACAGCACAGGAAACTGGGGAACGGCAAAGCATATGAAATCACCCTTAAACAACAGGCGATATAACCAAGTATTTACTGTTTCACCAGACGGTAACACATTACTGATAAGAGGTGGCAATGGAAAAGATACTGAAGGCTTTTCATTAACCCATAAAGTAAAAGATTCCTGGTCAAAGCCAAAGCCATTGAAAATTGAGGGATATGATGAAATGAGGAAAGGAGTTTATTCAGGGGGCAGTATGTCTTCAGATGGTAAAGTATTATTGATGTATTTCAGTGAAAGATCTAAAAGCCTTTTAAGTGACCTGTATGTAAGCTTTAAACAGGAAAACGGTGACTGGAGCCGTCCAAAAAAGCTTGGAACAAATATTAATACACATTTAGATGAATTTGGACCCTTTCTTGCCCAGGACGATCGCACCATGTATTTTGCCAGCAGCAGGGCTGGGGGCTTAGGTGGAATGGATATATACAAAACCGAAAGATTGGACAATACCTGGTTAAAATGGTCTGATCCAAAAAATCTGGGTGCACCAGTAAATACTTCTGGATTTGATGCCTATTTTTCGGTAGATGAAACAGGGATCAATGCTTTTACTACCCGGGCATATATGTCATTGGATGGAGGAAGCCTTGATATATTAGGGCTTCAGCCTATAAAACCAGTTATAAAACCAAAAAAGCTTTTGTCATTTGATGGTTATGTATTTGATGAAAAGTCAAAAACACCTGTGAAGGCCACTATAGAATATAAAGTTGAAAATTACAGTGATGACAATCTGGGTTCAGATCCCGAAACAGGATACTTTTCTACAGAGATTTCTAAATATGGTTTGTATAAATTTAAAGTCAGTGCTGAAGGTTATATGGGGGCAATGGACAGCCTTTTGATACAAGAAAAAAATATAGATCAATTTATTACCCATAATTTTTACCTAAAACCTTTGAAAGTTGGAACTGCCGTAAGGCTCAACAACATCTTTTTTGACTTTGACAAAGCAGTTTTAAGGCCAGAATCCTTTACCGAGTTGAATATGGTTGTAGATCTTTTGAAGAAAAATGAACACCTGGAAATCGAAATCGGTGGCCATACCGATAATATGGGTTCCGAAGACTATAATGTAAAATTATCAGATGCACGTGCCAAAGCTGTTAGAAAATACCTTGTCCAGGAATGGATTGACGAAAGCCGTGTAAGTGCAAAAGGTTATGGAAAAAGCAAACCAGAGGTGGGCAATGAAACAGACGAAGGGCGGCAAATCAACAGAAGGGTTGAATTCATCATCTTAAAAAATTAGTTATTCGTTCAGTATACGGTTTAATTAAGTAAAATTTCAAAATCTACTTAATTGAACTAATAAATATATCTTAATTTTTTAAGAAATAAACCTTTTTGATTTTCCCTTTCTCGATCATGAAAATTGCAATTGCGGAAACTGTTTTTCCTGATGCTAAACCCGTAATGTGCTCATAATCTACCACCATATTGTTCATAACCATCCTTTGAGAAACTTTACAAAATAGGTTGGGATTATCATTAAATAGCACTTCATATCCTGCACGCATCATTTTTTTTCCCGCAAAAATTTCTGTGTCGGGAAAATTATAGGCTCTTATGTTGTCGCTGTAGCAAGAAAGGAAAGTATTGATATCTTTTGCATTATAAGCTTCAAGTTGTTTTTGAACAATTTCCTGAGGGCTTAAAGCCAAAGAATCTGGTACAATAAGCAAAGAATCCTGTGGTACATTGACATTAAATGCATTACAATCTTTATTAAAAGAAAAAGTTAAAGCGATAAAAAATATTAATTCTACAGCAACCTTATAAATCATTCTATACCCCATAAAATTTAAATTTATTTGCTTTAGGTATCAAAGCGTTTAAAAATTAAAATTATTAAAAATTTTAATTTTTTTTGCAATAGTTGTTGTACAAAGGTTCTTTATAAAAATAATTTTGGTATTCTTTTACAATCTTATCGTTTAATATTATTACATACATTCATAAGTCTGATGCATAATAATTATATTTAGGTTTAATTTTGTATAAATTATGGTTAAATCCATGAATCCTTTTGGGATAAAAATATTCTTTATCCTGATTTTTGCAACTTGTATTTTTGATGCCCAGGCACAGGCCAATTTCTCTAGTAACCTTCCAATTGTAATTATTAACTCAGGTGGGCAAATACAAGATGAAAAAAATATAGCAAGAATGGGCATCATTGACAATGGATCAGGTCAAACAAATAATACCAGCGATCCATTTAATGATTATGATGGGTTTGTGGGCATAGAAACACGTGGGTCTTCCAGTCAAAGCTTCCCAAAAAAATCGTTTGGATTTGCTATTTGGACTGAGTCTGGTGAAGATTCGGTAGCCAGCATACTTGGCATGCCCGAAGAAGAAGATTGGATTTTGTATGCTCCTTATACAGATAAGTCTTTGATGCGTAATGTACTTACATTTAAAATAACCAATGAAATGGGGCGGTATGGATCCAGAACCAGATATTGTGAGGTTGTACTGAATGGCTCTTACGAAGGCGTATATGTAATGATGGAAAAAGTTAAAAGAGACAAAAACAGGGTTGCCTTAAATAAATTAAACCCTGAAGAAATTGAAGGCGAAAATTTGACGGGAGGTTATTTAATAAAAATAGATAAAACGACTGGCACGAATAGCAATGAAGGTTGGCACTCATCTATACAAAACTCCAACAACAAAAATACATATTTTCAATATGAATACCCTAAAATAAAAAATATCATGCCTGAACAGAGGCAATATATCCAAGACTATATCAAAGGCTTTGAAACAGCCTTAGCAGGTGACAATTTCCAGGACAATGGCTCAGGATATAAGACCTGGGCCGAAATGGAGTCTTTTATCGATTTTTCTATAGTCAATGAAATAACAAAAAATGTAGATGGGTACCGCCTAAGTACTTTTATGCACAAAGATAAAAACGGGAAATTAATAATGGGGCCTGTTTGGGATTTCAACCTTGCATTTGGAAATGCTGACTATTGTGAAGGAGGTAATACATATGGATGGGCTTGGAATTTTAATAAAATTTGCCCTGATGATGGCTTTCAAATTCCTTTTTGGTGGAAAAGGTTGCTCCAGGATGAAGTTTATGTACAAGCTTATATCAACCGCTGGACAGACCTGAGAATGGATGTTTTAAAAACCGAAAATTTACATGCTTCAATAGATTCCATGGCGGTAGTATTGAACCAAAGCCAAAAAAGGAATTATGATAAATGGCAAATCCTGGGAAATTATGTTTGGCCCAATGCATATGTAGGTGCAAATTTTGCCGATGAAGTAAAGTATTTAAAAAGATGGATCGCTGACCGTACAGAGTGGATGGACAATAATATTGGCAAGCTTATAACCATTGCCAGTATTAGGGGTCAAAATGATTTAAGCAACAGCTTAAGCATTTATCCAAACCCTTTTGAAAATGAATTATTTATTAAATATAAAAATACCACTAAAGAACCACTAACCATAGAACTTCATGATATATATGGAAAAAGACTGTTCCAAAGCCATTCAATTTCAAGGGGAAACAATCAGGATTTTCGAGTTAAGATTTCAGAATTATTGGGCACTGAAATAAGCTCCGGGATATATTTTTTGAAGGTTGTAGATCTTAAAGGAAATTCTGAATCATATAAAATAATCAAAAAATAATTCCTTAACCCAATCAATCCATTATTGAAAAGCAGTTTTCCGCTTTATCGGCGCTCAGCCCAAACTTTGAGGTCAACTGAGGCATCAGGTATCTTTTTAATGAAGACATTATTGAATCCAACATAAAAATATAGTTTAGTTAAAAAAAGTATAATAATGAAAAAAGATGTTTTTTACTTTACCCACGGACCATTAAAATATCCTAACTTAATATTTGTTTGTATTGTAATGGAAATTATTTTCGGTTGTTCGTTAAATTAATATGATGCCATCATCTATAAAGTATTATTTGCTCCTTTTTTTCCTTGCTATAAATTTTTATGTCGTCGGACAAGGGTCTATTAATGACCATAAAATAGAACATTATATGAAGGAAGCCAGGCAATATATGGAGGAAGGGAACTATGAAGAGGCAAACCTGAGTTTCAGGAAACTTCTGGCCATTAATTCGGTCATGCCTACTGAAATGTGTTACTTCTTTGCGGAAACTTTATACCAGCTTCACCAATATCAAAACAGCAAGAATTTCATAAATAAATATATCAAGCTTACAGGCACCACCGGTCCCTATTACAAAAAGATAATCGCCCTGGATAAGCTCGTTGATGAAAAATTTGAAGAAATAAAGTCATGCAATTTTTGTGATAATAAGGGATACCGGTTCACCGAATGTGATAAATGTTATGGAGAGGGGGAATTGCATCAAACCTGTCATTACTGCAAAGGCAAAGGGCTCACCTCTTGTATTGCTTGTGGGGGGAAAGGTGTAAAGATCTCCGAAAACAATTTTAAAGAAAAAGAATATAAAACTTGTCAGGTTTGTGGATCAAATGGAGTGGTAACCTGCACTGTCTGCAATGGCACAAAAAACGAAGTAATACAATGCAATAAATGTAAAGGGAATGGTGCAATTATAACAAATAAAATTTGTAACCATCCGCCTCAATCTTCAAGCACTATATACGGTGAAATAGGACCTGAAAATTGATCTGGATTTTAATTGATCCTGGATTATAAGTACCTGTTGTATTAATTACAGTATTTGGACAAAGCACCATCTGCTTCCTCCACCCGTAGGTTTTTGGCCGAATTAAAATCTGCACAAGCGGATTTTTTCTGCTTAAGGTGGATTTTTAATATACCCCTATATAAAAAAGCTTCTCCTAAATTTTTATCAATATTAATGGCAGAATTATAATCTGTCATAGCTTCTTTAACATTTCCGGCTTTATGTTTAGAACGTGCCCTATAAAAAAGTGCACGGGCATTAGTTTTATTCTCCGAAAGTGCAAGATCAAAATGGTAAACTGCATTGTCGTAATCTTTATTTTGGTGGTACAGGTTGCCAAGGCTCAAATTGGCATTTGCATTTTTAGGCTCCTGCTTTAATATGGCTTCATAGTCCTGAACTGCTTCTTTATCTTTCCCCAATTCTTCATACGAGCGTCCGCGATTATACAAGGATTTAATGTGCGAAGGGTTTGTCTCTAAATATTTGCTGTAAGATTGCACAGCCTTTTCATAATCTCCTGCCGAATAAAATTTATCACCAACTTCTCCTTTATTGTCGCTGCACGATATTAAAATGGAACATATAGGGATTATTACAAAAAGCATTAAATTATTTTTCATGTTCTTTTGATAGATTAGATAAAGTTTAAAAATGATAGGTGAAACGAAACACATGAAGATGCATTTAACATTTACGATCAAAAAATTTCACAAATATAAGTTCAAAAAAATCATACATGATCATTATGTGGTTCATTATCTAAGAATATTTTGATTTTAGCATCTACGCCTTCTTCAAGTAGTTTAGATTTCAGTGTTTGTTGAAGTGCATTTGCCACTTCAATGCCTACCTGGTCTTCTACTTTTTTCTTTATAGCTTTTTCTCCCATAAATACAGCGGCTGCCCATCTTGCCAATTTTCCTTTCTTTTTTTCCACCAGCTCTTTAGGATTGAGTACTTCTATATGAACTGTAATTATGGGCATAGGTAAATAAATGTAGGTTTGAAAATTATTTAATCCAAATGGGAAATTAAAAGATAATTAAGGGTTTTACTTTTTTCTGAAAAAGGTAGCCTCATTTTTCAGTCCCGAATAGTTTACCAGCTCACACCCTACAGAGCCTACCACCATGTTGGCACTGATTTTTAAAGGCACCCGGTTCTCATCGTCCGACATCCACAAGGTTATGGCATTTTCACCTGAAAAAAGTTTGTTATCTGGCATAATGGGCACTAATTTCAATGCCCGGAAGGTCCCGACTTTAGTTTTTATGTCTTCTTTTCCCTTATAAATTATGGCAAAATCATATACTGTATTTTCAAAAAAAGCATTAATTTTTAGGGTATCCCCTATCCTCATTTTTTTAAATTTTACGCTCCTTAAGTACAAATATCCAGCAATCATGTCCCGGACATTATTGGGGGCCTGAAAATATTCAGGTTCTTTATATTCGCCAGTTTCGTTGTTCATGACCTTAGTCTCGACCAGGTTTGTTAAATGGTCGAACCTAACAATTTCCTGCTTTCTATAATTGTTTTCCTGGATGTTCCTGTATGAGATATGAGGCAACAAAGCGGCTGTATCAATATATGCTCCCCAATTATCATTTATTTTGGCTACCCAATCTACTGCACCACTGGTTTTCCCAAAAACATCCATTTTATAGCAAGGTCTGTTATTGATGGTATAAGTATCTTCATATACCTTCATGTTTGCCTTTCCTACTGTAAAATAGCCGAAATTAATTTTATACTCAAGGTGCTCACCTTTTGAAAACGTATGGTTGACAATTGGGAATGTATTAGGATCCTCTTTAATAATGAAGGCTAAAGAAATTACAGATAGAAGTAACGGGAGAATATGCTTCATCTTATACTAATGGCTACGCAAAAAGGGTATAATCATTAACATAAAATTAATTATTAAATTATAAACGTTAAAATTAAATTGAGATATTTCAGTACATGGCACGTTTTAACTGACAATCTACTTTAGGCCAATAATATTCACTATTTATTAGCTTAAAGTAGATTATTCAAAAAACAAAATAATGTTAAAAATTAAATTAAGCATCACCAGGAAACATTGCGAAGCATTTTTGGTCCTATAATATCATTTCCTGTTTAAACGGCCACATTATTTTCACGAAGTGCATCATTAAGGGAAGTTTTAAGGTCCGTACTAGGTTTTCTTTTTCCTATAATCAATGCACATGGTACCTGAAATTGCCCTGCAGGGAAATCTTTTGTATAAGATCCAGGTATTACTACCGACCTTTCCGGAACGTATCCTTTATATTCTACTGGTTTGTCGCCAGTAATATCAATTATTTTAGAGCTGCCCGTCAGGGTAACATTCGCACCTAAAACTGCCTCTTTGCAGATCCTAACTCCTTCTACAATGATGCACCTGGACCCAATAAAGGCATTGTCTTCAACAATTACTGGCGAAGCCTGTACTGGCTCTAACACTCCCCCAATACCCACACCGCCACTTAAATGGACATTTTTGCCTATTTGTGCACAACTCCCCACGGTAGCCCAGGTATCTACCATGGTCCCCTCTCCTACATAAGCACCGATATTAATAAATGAAGGCATCATAATAACACCACGGCTAATAAAAGAACCATAACGTGCTATAGCATGGGGAACTACCCGAACGCCAAGTTTATCATAACCCTTTTTTAGTTTAATTTTGTCATAAAACTCAAAGGGACCGACCTCCACAACATGCATTTTTTGAATAGGAAAATAAAGAATTACTGCTTTTTTTATCCACTCATTCACAATCCATCCACCATTGCCATCCATCTCTGCTACTCTGCGTGTGCCCATATCAAGTTCATCAATAATAGACTTTATGGCAATTTCTGTGTCTTTGTCTTTAAGAAGAGAGCGGTCTTCCCAAGCTAATTCGATAATTTCTTTTAATTCTTTAGTTCTTTTCATTAGTTTTTATATATTTTCAAGGTAGTGGAAAGTGCCTTGAATTGTAAAAGTATATATTTCTATTACATTGTTCTTATAGTAAATCATAATTCTGATGATTTAAAACTTGAATTACACCGACATTAAATTTTTCAAATGTATAAAAGAATTGTAATTGCTTCTATACTCAAGCCAGTTGATGACACGAGAATGTATGAGAAATTTGGCATTTCACTTGGCAATACAAATAAATATGAAGTTAATATCATAGGCTTTTATTCAAAAATAAATACAAAAGCTAAAAATTTACATGTTTATCCTATTTTTAATTTTAGCCGCTTAAGCCCTTTCCGACTATTAGCTCCTTACAAATATTTCCAAATTCTACTTAAAGTAAAACCTGAACTAATTATAGTTACAACCCCTGAATTACTATCAATTAGCTCATTGTATAAAAGAATTTTTTCTTGTAAATTAATTTATGATATCCAGGAAAACCACTATTATAATATAGCATTTGGAAACATTTATCCCCTTTTACTAAGGCAACCTTTGGCAAAGCTGGCAAGGCTGATTGAAAAAAGTTTGAAAAGAAACATAGATTTTTTCTTCCTGGCCGAAAAATGTTATAAGAATGAAATTGATTTTATCGGCAACCGATATAAAGTTATAGAAAATAAGTTCAAAGGAACTGTTGCAGATAATCCTAATCTTTGGATGGAAGGCAAAAGGATCAAACTTTTGTATTCTGGCACTATTTCAGATAATTACGGAATTTTCCATGTCATCCATCTAGTCAAAAAATGGCACCTCCAAAACAAGATGATTGAACTTCTGATCATGGGAAAATGTGCGCATGGCCCAACATTAAAAAAATTGCAAAAAGAAATTAAGGGCTTTCATTTTATCAGCCTCATTGGCGGCCATAAACTTGTGCCCCATCAGGAAATCATAGAAAATATCTCCTCGTCAAATTTTGGTTTGGTGAGTTACCAGCCAGATAGAACCACCGCTAATAAAATCCCAACGAAACTATTCGAATACATGTCGCTAAAGCTACCGATAATCATGCAGGACCATATACCTTGGGTTAAATTCTGCAATGCATACAAGGCTTGTATACCGATCAATTTTAAAAACTTTTCCATCGACCAATTAGAAACAGGCATCAGACAAAAAGATTTTTACTCAAAAGGGAATTTTCAAGAGCTTTTATGGCATTCCGAAGAAGTTAAACTTCTGGAAAATGTAGAAAAAATCATTAATTCTTGAACCTAAAAATTATTTAGGCATACCTAATTTTTATTTATTAAGATTTTATTACAACTTTATAAAATATTTTAGGTTAATCTAAAAACAGTTTGAAAAAAGTTTAGTGATGTTAAGTTTTTCAGAAGAGAATTATTTAAAGTGCATATACCACCTATCAAAAGATGGAAAAGAAGAAATTAATACCAATGCAATCGCCGAACATTTAAATACAAAGCCAGCTTCGGTTACCGACATGATCCGAAAGCTTGATAAAAAGGGCGTAATCACCTATAAAAAATATCAGGGGGTAAGCTTATCCCGGCAGGGCCTTGCCGAGGCTTTGAATGTGGTTCGGAAACACAGGCTGTGGGAGGTTTTTTTAGTAGAAAAGTTAAAATTTAACTGGGATGAAGTGCATGATGTTGCAGAGCAATTGGAACATATCAGGTCCCCACTTTTGATTGAAAGACTTGATAAGTTTTTAGGCTCCCCTCAATATGACCCTCACGGAGATCCCATTCCTGATGAAAATGGGGAATTCACCTCAAAAAATCTCATTCCAGTAAGTGCAATGGAAGTTAATGATGAAGGTATTGTGATGGCTGTGAAAGATACTGAGGTGAAGTTTTTGCAATATCTGGACAAATTGGGGGCTTACCTGGGGGCAAAAATAAAAGTAGTGGAAAAAATAGAATTTGATGGTTCCATGGAAATTATTATTGATAAAAAAAGAACTGTATTTATTTCAAAAGAAGTATCCAACAACATTTTAATTGCCGAATAAACAATGATGGTAAAAATTAAATACAAAAAGCTTGCAATAGCAATAAAACGAACCTTTACCCTGCTACTAATAGCTTCTGCTTATTTTCTCCTCACAAATTGTTCTGCCAATGGCACAGAAGACAAAAAGCCAGGCATTCCTGTAATAGTAACCACAACAGGGATGATAGCAGATGCAGTAAAAAATATTGTAAAAGACAGCGCACAAGTCATATCACTTATGGGACCGGGGGTAGACCCACACCTTTATAAAGCCACCCAGGGAGATTTGGGCCGGCTTACCAATGCGGATTTCATCTTCTACAATGGGCTGCACCTTGAAGGGAAAATGGGTGACGTGCTGGAGAAGCTGTCAAGGCAAAAAAAAGTGGTGGCAGTTGCTGAGTATATTGAAAAAGACAGATTGATAAAAAATGCCACTTTTCAGGGTTCATATGACCCACATGTATGGTTTGACGTGACCCTGTGGAAAGAAGTAGTAAACAAGATCAACCAGACTTTAATGGCGGCAGACACTTCTCGTTCAGAATATTATGCAGCAAATGCAAGTGCATATTTAAACCGTCTTGATTCACTTCATCTCGCGGTAAGCCAGGAAATTAGTTCCATCCCGGAATCGCAGCGTGTACTTATCACTGCTCATGATGCCTTCAGTTATTTTGGCAGGGCTTACAATATTGAAGTAAAAGGGCTTCAGGGAATTTCAACAGTTGCAGAATATGGTTTAAGGGATGTTTCTGACCTGGTAAATTTTATCATCGAACATAAAATAAAATCTGTTTTTGTTGAAACTTCCGTATCTGAAAGATCCATAAAAGCAGTTGTAGCAGGAGTAAATGAAAAGGGCCATAAAATAAATATTGGGGGAAGCCTTTATTCTGACGCAATGGGACCAGAACGTACAGATGAAGGAACTTATATTGGAATGGTAGGAGCAAATGTTGCTACCATAGTAAAAGGTTTGAAATAATGAAAAGTAACAATTGTAAATCATCAAAATAAAAATAAGATCAGGACATGGTTGTAGAAACTAAAAATCCAGTGGTTGAGATCCATGACCTTACGGTGTCTTACAACCGCAAGCCAGTATTGTGGGGGGTTGACCTTACATTGCCCAAAGGAAGCCTTATAGGCATAATTGGTCCCAATGGAGCAGGAAAATCAACATTAATTAAAGCCGTCATGGGCTTGGTACCGGTTAGCAGCGGCTATGTTAAATTATTTAATAATGACCTTTCAGAAGTAAGGAAATCAGTTAGTTATGTACCGCAACGAGAGTCCGTAGACTGGGATTTTCCAGCTTCTGTACTTGATGTAGTTTTAATGGGCAGGTACAATACGTTGGGGCTGTTCAAAAGGCCCAGGAAAGCAGATTACGAAGTAGCGATGGAATGCCTGGAAAAGGTAAACATGGCACCTTATGCCAACCGGCAAATCTCACAGCTGTCAGGGGGGCAGCAACAACGGGTTTTCCTCGCCAGGTCATTGGCCCAGCAGGCAGAACTATATTTTATGGACGAACCATTTGCAGGAGTAGATGCTGCCACAGAAAAAGCTATTATCGACCTTTTGAAAGAAATGTCATCAAAAGGAAAAACTGTTGTGGTGGTACACCATGATCTTCAATCGGCAGCAAAATACTTTGATTGGGTCATACTCCTGAACCTTCGGCTAGTTGCCTCCGGGCCAACAGATCAAATCTTCAACAATGAGCTTTTGCAGGAAACCTATGGGGGAAAACTTACCCTGCTTACTGAAGTTGGACATCTATTAAAAAAGAGTGAATTCCCAAGCAGGGAGAGGTAATAGGGAATGGTGAATTGTGAATTGTGAATGGTGAATGGTGAATGATAGAATGATAGAATGATAGAATGATAGAATGATACACTATTGAAGATTTCTATAAAATTTTGAACTGTGAACTTTTGAATTGATAAACTGTGAACTATGAACTTTTGAACTGAGAACTGAGAACTCTTAACTTTCTGAACTGAGAACTTTGAACTTCCTGAACTGAGAACTATGAACTTCCTGAACTGAGAACTTTTGAACTGAGAACTGAGAACTGACAACTAACATGAACAATTTTATTGATTTTTTTTCTTTTTCTGACCCAAACGTACGATATGTAACTTTTGGAGCCATACTTTTGGGTGCAAGCTCTGCAATAGTTGGCTGTTTTACTTTTTTGCAAAAAAGGGCATTGATAGGCGATGCGGTAGCGCATGCAGTATTGCCCGGGGTTTGCCTTGCCTTTATTTTAGGGGGTTCTAAAAATCCATTTTTATTGGTTTCAGGAGCATTTATAACGGGTTGGATTTCATTGCTGGTATTGGATTTTATAGTATCACGGTCTAAAATAAAAGAAGATACTGCCATTGGGTTGGTTCTATCAGTATTTTTTGGCATAGGTATCCTCCTGCTTACATCTATTCAGCATTCAGGAAGTGCCGAACAATCTGGACTGGACAATTTTTTATTTGGTAAAGCTGCTTCAATGGTAGGCATGGACCTAATTGTTATAACCATTATTGGCACTGTCCTCATTACTACAGTAGTACTTTTGTTCAAAGAATTTACCATGCTTTCTTTTGATGCTGATTATGCACAAGCCATAGGTTTTCCTGTGAGGGCATTGCAATTTACTTTGACAACACTCACTGTATTGGCTGTGGTAATCGGTATCCAGGCGGTTGGCATTGTTTTAATGGCAGCAATGTTGATTACTCCCGCGGCAGCTGCAAGATTTTGGACAGATAAATTGACATTGATGCTCTTGCTTGCAGCAACTTTTGGCGCTTTTTCAGGCTTATCGGGTTCTTTCATTTCTTATGTTTCCCCTGCCATGCCTACAGGGCCCTGGATCGTAATGGTTGTATCTTTCATTGCAATTGGTTCGTTTTTCCTTGCACCTAATAAAGGGATTATCTTCCGTGCATTTCGCCAAAAAAAGAATCAACAGCAGGTCATTGAAGAAAACATATTGAAACTTTTCTTTAAGATTGGTTTGGAAAAAGAAAGCTTCTTTCAGGAAGTATCTACAGATTATTTGCTTCAAAAAGAAAGGGTTAAACATGATCATTTAATTAAAGGATTGAATAGATTACTTTCACAAGGATATCTGAAAAAGAACAGAAAGTTATGGATGCTGACTACAGCTGGCAAAAATAAAGGACAAAGGATTTTGAAGTTGCACCGATTATGGGAGCAATACTTATCGGAATACCTTCGGATAGCACCGGACCATGTGCATGAAGATGCCGAAACCATCGAACACATCATTACCCCAGAAATTGAAGCCTTATTGGAACAATCGCTCAATTACCCGAAAGAGGACCCTCACAGCTCTCAGATTCCTTATAGGGAGCGGTGGGAATTATGAATGATAGAATGATAGAATGATAGAATGATAGAATGATAGAATGGAGGGAATGAATTTTGAATGATGAATGATAGAATGGAGGGAATGAATTTTGAATGATGAATGATAGAATAATGGGAGATGAACTTTAAACTAAAAATATACAAGCTTACTGCTAAAAGCTAAAAGCTAAAAAATGAACGCTTTAATTATAATAACTGTAGGTTCGTTGGTGGCAATATCCTGTGGACTATTGGGTTGCTATTTAATACTTAGGAGGATGGCTATGGTGGGCGATGCAATTTCCCATGCAGTGTTGCCTGGCATTGTAATTGCATTTCTGGCTTCCGGCTCCAGGGATTCAATTATAATGCTTATTGGTGCAGGAATCTTGGGCATCTTTACAACATTTTTAATAGAGTTTTTTCATACCAAGGCAAAACTTCAATCTGATGCTTCTATCGGAATAACTTTTACCTGGCTGTTTGCCTTAGGCATAATTTTGATTTCCCTGTTTGCCGGCAGGGTTGACCTTGACCAGGATTGCGTGCTTTATGGTGAAATTGCATATGTTCCCATTGATATTTGGGTATTGGATGATGGAACCAACATGGGTCCAAGAGCTTTGTACGTGCTTTCATCCATGTTAATCATAATTATTGTCTTTATTTATGTTGGATATAAGGAGTTATTTATCACCACATTTGACCCCGGTTTTGCACTTGCCATGGGAACCTCAACACTACTGTGGCACTACCTGCTCATGGGGGCAGTTTCATTAACAACCGTTGCATCTTTTGAATCGGTCGGTGCCATATTAGTTGTGGCATTTCTTATTGCACCCCCAGCAACTGCATACATCCTTACCGAAAGTTTTCCAAAAATGCTTGCCATTACAGTTGTTTTAGGAATCCTTACATCCATTTCAGGTTATTACCTTGCTGTTTGGGTAGATGGTTCTATAGCAGGCGCAATGTCTGTAATGGCAGGTCTGTTTTTCACTTTAGCATTTTTTCTTTCGCCACAGCAAAAATTCATTTACAATATTAAGGATAGGTTCAAACCAAAGGCTCAACCTATTCTAAAATAAAATGATCATGATCAGGGTTGTTAATCACGCCTTTTACAAAGGCATAAATCATCAAAATAAGGTTAAAAATTACTTTTGATGATTTATGGGAAGCTTCTTTTCAACTTGGTAAATTAATTTGATTAAATTTACGTTAGGGATACAGTTATTAAATCTAAGACAAACCTAAGTTCAAATTATTTTTGATCAAGAAAAAAATTCAATCGCAAACCATGCTTCACAAATCGAAAATTATTATTTTGTTTTTATTAACACCGTTGTTTTTATTAGCAAACGAACGAGATTCCATATCTTCTGAGAATGACGATAGCATTTCCTGGCTTACTATAGAGCAAGTTGAAGAAAAAGTAAAAAAAGAACCCAGAATGATTTTTGTTGATGTTTTCACGGACTGGTGTGGCTGGTGCAAAAGGATGGACAAAGATACTTTTGCCGACCCTGCAGTGGCAGCCTATGTGAACAAGCATTTTTATGCAGTGAAAATGAATGCCGAAGGCAAAACTCCTGTGACATTTTTAGGACAAACCATATCACCTGCAGAACTTTCCCGTGCATTGGGTGTCAGTGGCTACCCAACAATTGTATTTATCGACCCTACTTTTAAAAGTGTGCAGCCTATATCCGGGTACCGGGGAGCAAAAGAATTCAAGGATATCCTGATGCAGCTGACAGGCGAAAAAAAAGCAACTAAACCAGCAAATAATTAAAGACCAAATTTTAACATTAAAAATTGAGCCTGCTTGAATTTTCTTCTAACGAAGACACAATAGTTGCTTTAGCCACCCCTCAAGGAATTGGTGCAATTGCCCTTATTCGTTTATCAGGCAAAGATGCCATTTCCATTGCCAATAAAGTCTTCTTTGGAAAGGACCTGGAAAAGCAAGAATCTCATACAATCCACTTTGGAACTATAAAAGACGATACTAAAGTAATAGATGAAGTATTAACATCTATCTTTGTATCTCCCAGATCTTTCACAAAAGAAAATGTTGTTGAAATTTCCTGTCATGGATCGAACTACATCATCAAGCAGATCATACAAACTTTGCTAAAAAATGGTGCACGTCTTGCCCGTGCCGGCGAATTCACCAAACGAGCATTCCTCAACGGTCAGTTTGACCTTGCACAGGCAGAGGCCATAGCAGACCTGATAGCTTCTGATTCCGAAGTGGCCCACCAAGCTGCCTTAAGGCAAATGCGGGGAGGATTTTCTTTAGAGATAAAAGAATTAAGGGAAAAGCTGATCCATTTTGCATCCATGATAGAGTTGGAAATAGATTTTGTGGAAGAGGATGTGGAGTTTGCTAGCAGGCAAGATCTCGAAGAGCTTATCCACCAGCTGTTAAAGGTGATCAACAGGCTCATAGAAAGTTTTGACCTTGGCAATGTGATTAAAAACGGTGTTCCAACCGTAATTGCAGGTAAACCAAATACAGGAAAATCTACGTTGCTCAATGCCCTCTTAAATGAAGAAAGGGCAATAGTTTCAGACATTCCTGGCACCACAAGAGACCTTATAGAAGATGAAATAAACCTGGGAGGTGTAAACTTCCGTTTTATAGACACAGCAGGCATCAGGGAAACCACAGATAAAATAGAAGCTATAGGTGTAGCAAAAACCCATGCAAGGATGAAGGAAGCGTCGCTTATCCTATATATGTTCGACCTCAATAACGAAGATATTGAAGCCATCAAAACAGACATCCAAAAGCTGGAAGCCCTAAAAATTCCCTTTCTCAAAATAGGCAACAAAATAGACCAGGCCTCCCCCATCCTTTTAAAACAATTGGAAGCCATCCCTGACATTTTAATGATTTCAGCTGAGACAAAAGAAAACTTGGAAGTATTAAAGGACAAAATACTGGAAACCATCAACTTACATTCCTTCAAAACAGGTAACACCATCATCACAAATGCCCGTCATTACCAAAGCTTGGTTCAAACCTGGCAATCCCTTGAAGATGTTCTGACAGGACTTTCACGATCCATTACAAATGACTTTCTTGCTTTAGACATCCGCCACGCCCTGCATCATTTAGGGGAAATTACAGGGGAAATTACCAATGAAGATTTGTTGGATAATATTTTTAGTAAGTTTTGTATCGGTAAATAGAACTACTTAAGATCTAAAATTAAAGAGATGCATCCAAAAGTAAAACTTACATAGAAGTCTAAAGGTAAGCTGTAAGCGAATATGCAGCAATTACGCTTAAAAAAAACATTTTGATAAAAGCTCACCTCTAGGCATGGAATTCTACCCATCCAAAATCCATTGGATGTCACCATTTTCATATATTTTGTTTTTTTATCTCCTCCTTTCTGATTTTGAGCATTGTGAACCCTGATTTTTAGAGCAGGGCATCTCTATTTTCTGTCATTCAAACCGTATCTGTATTTTTCTTTCCAT
>JALZND010000130.1 GCA_030857845.1 Bacteroidota bacterium
TAACTGCCAAACCAGAAACTATAGAAAAAAGGCTTCTTCAGAGAGGAAGGGAAAGCCCTGAGGAAATAAATAATAGGATACAAAGGAACAAAGAAATGGATGTGGACCATAATAATATTATCAAAATATCAAATAATGGTGCATTAGAAAACGCAGGAGAACAATTTATAAAAATAGTAACGGGAGATAATTAATTAGTTTATCTAAATGACCGGACATTGCTAAAATTCAAATATTAATATATATAAATATATTATATAATCTGTTGAACTGACACCTACCGGATGACAATTCCTTCAAATATTATTAAATTACTATTCAATTATAATTTTACTTAAATGCAAACTATTAAAAAAACACCTTAGATACAACTCTGCTTATATTGGCAGGCTATTGTACAGTTGAAAAGAGTTACTGATTTTCTTTCAGCCAAAGCCTATTCTCCGCGCACAGTCCGATATTATGTACAGGAAATACGCTTTATTTTCGCCTACTTCAATGACGTGGCTCCTGCTGCCCTCATCCAGGAACACATCGTTCAATATCTCAATTTCGTCAAAAGATAACTTAGCGTAGGTCGTGACAAGTGCGGGATGGTGGCTCAGAGTTGCAGTATTTTCTTCAAACACATCCTGCCTACTCCTTACATTATCCCCAATACCTCTATCCCCGATTAAGAGTTTCATCTGCCCGATATACTATCTGAAGAGCAGATGACCTCCTGATTCCAAGTTTTTAAACATTAAACATAAAGCAATCATTGCCTTGCTCTATGGCACAGGTTTGCGATTGGGGGAGCTTCGGTTTTTGAATATGTGTGACATTCACCATGGCGGTTTTACAATCAAAGTAGTGGCAGGAAAAGGCAATAAAGATCGTTTCACCATCCTTCCAAAATCTATCCTTGACCTGCTTGCCCGGTACTATTATTTGCACAAACCAGGATATTTAGGTAAATCATAACAAATTTACCTATACATACAAGATTATATTTAGGATTTAGAAAAAAATGGCAGGTATTTTGGAAATTTCAGCCCTACCCTGCCATTTTGTTTTTAAAGGTTATAAAAGTTTCGCATGTCTGATTAGCGAATTTGAGAGGTAATTAAGTCTCCTTAGTGTTTTTAAAATGTAAGATTTGATTTTTCCATTTCAGAAGTCTAAAAATTTGTGCCAAAGGCCCCAGCGGGGTCAAATATCAATAGCCACAGGTTTAAACCCGTGGCTATTGAAGGGGAGGATATAGTTTTGGCAAAATTTTTGCCTTTTAAAGTAAAAATTGTGACAAAACGGATGCTGCGAAACTTTTAAAGGTTATTCTTTAAACCACCTTGAAATTTTACTGCTGTGAAAAGTATCAATTCAACCTTCAATCGATCTTTTAAATACTGTATGTCAAGGGAAGGTTCTTTGACCCATTGTGATGTTAATTTAGAAATTTGTGGTATTTAAGACAAAAAAACGGAAATCATTAATGAAATCCGTCTTTACTTGTTTTTAATTTTTTCTGGATAAAATCCTAAATGTTATTTAATAATTCAAGTTTAAAGTTATCTTTAGTTTGAACAAACGCAACTTTAGGGGTAACAGTGGCTCCAATTTTTTTCTTTTCAGTGGTAGCAGAAAAACCTAAGAATACCTTATTGGCATCTATTGCTTTTGCCCTTAACATTATTTGATATAAGAATTGCTTGTAGGTTTTATGAGAATTGAGATATTGATAATCCATACCCAGTAATACTGCAGAATAGCCTCCGGAGCAATTTTTATAATTTGCGCAAAATCCTGCAATAGGCCTTTTTGACGATCCATTTTCCGGTTTCACACGGATTATTATAAACTCCCAATTTTTATCATTTACCATCTGCTTAATGAAGCTTTTGGGATATTTAAAATAATTCAAATCGAAGTTTAAGTTGCTAACTTCACTGTACAAAATATAAAATTGGTCAATTTCATCATCAGTAAGAACTTGTTTTACTTCTACCTCACAAAGGTCCAAATACTTGATCACATCGGTTTTAATATGCTTTCTTGACCTTGCCGAAAGCGATTGTACAAACTCTTCAGGGTCCTTCCAGTTTAGGTTTTCGGTATGACAAGTATCGGGCATGGTCACCTTAATAAAACCCTGGGTGGTGAGGAAAGCCTTTAGGTCTTCGTCCCCAATTTCCAGGAAATCCCTTAAGACTACCATCGAAGCATTGATTGATTCCTGCTCGTTTACTGCTGATTCCAGCAACAACGACACCGCTTCCTTCCATTTTGGATGCTCCTTGTTCAGGTACATTTGTTCTCCCTCTGTCGCCAATGACCCCATACTTACTACCTTAGAAGTTAAATAATACGGGTCTTCTTTTCTTAATTCTTCCACCTTTTTAGAAACATAAGCTGGGGCAAGCATATCTTCTTTCCAAAGGGTTGTTGTGAAAAAGGTTGCCAATAATAATTGTTCTTCTTCAAATACCAGGAAATAATGAAAGTCCCAATTTTCTTCGGGTTTAGAATTGTTTACAAAGATCTTTTCCAGGAACTTCAGGCCTTCATAATCAAAGGTGCCTTTATCCCCAAAGTAATTGTCCCATACTTTTTGGCTTATTTTTTCAATGCTCCTATGATGTACAATATTCAGCTTAGACTGTGGCTTCACAACAAGCTCTTCTATTATAAAAGGCAAATTGAATTTTTTCCTGACATCGTTTTGTGACTTGTTGTCTTCATGCAATGCTTTTATATAATTTCGATCCATGGCCTGAACCAAAGCAAGGATATCTTCTTTATGATTATGCCTGGAGATGGTAAACCTCACTCCTGTGTTTTTTACGGGAACTGCAGGAAACACACCAAGATTTACATAAAATCCTTCTCTCATTAATTTTTCAACAAAATTATAACCTGTTGATGGAAGGCCTGTGCCAATAAAAAACACCGGGCATTCATTTTCTATGATCAGAGGTAAATTTGTTTGCTTGATCAACGAGTTACAATACGCTATTTTGTCAGCGAGCTCCGCTTGCATACTATAAATTTCATCACTTAAGTGGATCTTGGCCGATGCCAATGCAGCAGCAACAGAAGCCGGTTCCAATTGTGCCGAAAATGTAAGGGGGCCACCAAACGTTTTTACCTTTCTCAATAGCTCTTCATTTGGGAATACGGTTACCGATCCACTTGCGCCAAATGATTTACTTAGAGTAGCTGTTAATACCATATTTTCAGGAATTTCTTCAAACTGGCTCATGACCCAACCAGTACCATGTTTACCTGCCCAGCTCATGCCGTGTACATCATCAGCATAAATGTGCAGGCAAGGGTATTTTTGGCTTAACTGCATCAATTCATGAATGGGGGCATAATCACCGAACATAGAATACACACCATCAATCATGTACCAAACTTTTTCATATTTATTGCCAAATTCCTTAAGCTTCCTTTCAAGCATTTCCAAGCTGCTGTGCCGGATCATATCTACCGTTATTCCCCTTAACTTCAACATCTGGCATGCATTCTGAACACTCCAATGCACTTGATGGTCCAGGATTACGGCATCCTCATCTCGTACGATGGTGGGTATGACAGCCATATGAGCGAGGGTGCTGTTTTTTGAAATTAAAACGGGTGCATGGTACATGGCAACCAAATGCTCCTCCAATTCTTTGTTGATCCCAAAGGAAAGGTAGGTTTTGGAAAGTGGGAATTGAGTTCCATAGTTACGAACTGCATCAATGGCTGCCACCTTAAGCCTTTCATCTTGCTCCAGGCCTAAATACCCTGTGGTGCCAAAATGAAATAAATTTTTTCCTTTAATCTGTATTTTACGACCCGAAAACAGACTATCTTCCGTGTATAAATGTAAAATTCCTTTATTTTTACCATCTGTGATGATTTCGTCGATGGTATCTAATAAATTGTTGTGTTTAGTTTTTGCCATATTAAATTTGGGAATTATTAAAGTGAAAATTTTGGGAATTATTCAAGTGGAAATGATTTGATATGATTAAAATAACAAATATGTTAGTTTTAATTTTTTATTAATATAATGATAATTTTAACATATTGCTTGTATTCCGATATATTTATTTAAATGAATTTTAGTAGATTATTTTTTGGTTAATTAATTTGGATAATTTGTAAATTAGAAGAAAAATATTTTAATACTATATGATGATGGATCTTTATGAGGATGAGTATGTAAGATATGAATTCGAAGATGGAATTCTAATATCAAAATATAAAACAAAAATCATAGACTTAAATATTGCAAAGCATGTACTGTCCAGAAGATTGTTGCATTTTAAAGCACCAAGCTATTCAGGTTTAGTTGATTATTCCTTGGTAAAAGAAACAACAAAGGAGGCCCGGGACTTTTTTGCAACTCCAGAAGCCATTCAAAATCTTAATGCAATTGCGGTTGTGACCGATTCTATGATAGGAAACATGATTTATAATTTCTACCTCACCATAAGCAAACCTTCCCTTCCTACTAAACTTTTTAAATCAAATGAAGAAGCTTTACTTTGGTTAAAATCCCTCTAAAAATTATAGTTTTTTGTTTTCCATATTTATGCATTAAAGCAGCATATATATAGATAATTACTATTGATTAGGTAATATATATTTGTACTAATCTTAATTGCAGCAGCTTTACCCTTTTTATCTTGTATCAGGCCTGCATTTAGCATTAAAATTTAATTCATATTTCATTTCAACAAATTGTTGTAAGAGGAAACTGAAGATTTTTATATATGAAGGGGAATAAGGAGTTAAGAATTGCAAGGCAAGAACAAATAGAGCAAATCCACGGGCTTATTTTGGAACTGGCCTCCGGAAATTTTGATTATCACATTTCATTAGACCATAGTTTTGGCGACCTTGATGGATTTGTTGCAGGCATAAATATGCTTGGGGAAGAACTAAAGCAATCAACTGTTTCAAGGAAATACCTTGAAAACATATATAAGGGGATTGTGGATATGTGCTTCTTATTGGATAAAGATGGTAATATAATAAGCGTTAATGCTACAGTAGACTCTTTATTAAAATATGAGAAAGACTTCCTCATCAATAAACATTTCGATTATTTAATTTGCGATCAAGATATAAATGAAATAAAACCATGGCTAATTAACTTATTTAAACAAGGGTACTACTATAATTTGGAAAAAAATGTAGCCACCTCCCAAGGGAGCTATATTCCTGTATCATGCTCGTGCTCTATATTATATGATGCCCAAAGAAAAATCTCTGGTTTTTTGTGTATCGCCAAAGATATATCTGAACAAAAAAGATATGAGGTTGAACTTAAAGCTGAAAAAGAAAGATTTGAATTGGCTTTAAGGGCCAGTAACGATGGGATTTGGGATTGGGACCTTAAAAATCAGGTTTATTATTTTTCCCCCCGATGGAAAGAGATGCTGGGATATGAGGAGCATGAATTGCCAAACTCACTCAATAGCTGGGACAAGACCATCCTTAAAGAAGACAAAACAATTGCTTTGACGATGATCAGCGATTTTAATGAAGGAAAAATTCTTGAGTTCAAAGTAATCCAACAGTACTACCATAAAAATGGGCATATGTTGTATATGCTTTCCAGGTGCATCAATCAAAGGGATGCGTCTGGAAGGGTTGTTCGAATGGTATGGTCACATACTGATATCACTTTTCAAAAACTTGCCGAAAAGGAGCTTAACATGGCAAAAGAACAAGCTGAGGCTGCCAATAAATCCAAAAGTAATTTTCTGGCCAACATGAGCCATGAGATAAGGACCCCATTGAACAGTATGTTGGGTTTCACTGAATGTTTAGGAGACACAGTGTTGAATGACGAACAACGTGAGTACCTTACCATGATCCAAACCTCGGGCGGTAATTTATCAAGGCTTTTGGGAGATGTATTGGATATCTCCCGTTTAGAAAATGGAAAGCAGATCCTTAACCTTCAGGAATTTAATTTGAGGCAAAGCATTGCTGCTGCCATTCCACCTTATAAATATAAGGCAAATGAAAAAGGTTTGGACTTTCAGGTCTATTATGAAGATTCTGTACCTGAAGTAAATTTGATTGGTGATGCAACTAAAATAAATCAAATCATAATACACTTGCTTTCAAATGCAATAAAATTCACAACCAAAGGCAGCATCAAGTTGCATTTCAAACTAAATAACAATTCCAATTCTTCAAAAGATGAAGCCATAATTGAAGGAATTGTCACAGATACAGGTGTTGGAGTTGATGCAGACAAAAAAGAGGTAATTTTCGAAAGCTTTACACAAGCGGACAATTCTATTACCAGGAAGTTTGGCGGAAGTGGATTGGGCTTGTCGATTGTAAAGCAGTTAGTTACAATGATGGATGGTAAAATAATCGTAAATAGCCCTTCAAATGTAAGTTGCACAACCTCTTTGGAACCCGGGGCTGAATTTAGGTTTTTTATTAAATTAAAGCGGTCTAATGCAATAGAACTAAAATCATTGGCACCTCCTGTTAAAAATAAGGATTCCATAGTATTTAAAACTGCCTATAAGATACTTGTAGTTGATGACAATGACATGAACCAATTATTGGCAAGAAGAGTTCTTAAAGATATGGGAGCACAGGTAGTGGTAGTTGACAATGGCTTAAAAGCCGTAGAAACAGCATCTACTGGTGATTTTGATTTGGTACTTATGGACGTTCAAATGCCTGTGATGAATGGGAATGATGCCACTAAAAAGCTTAGAGAGATGAATTTTAACAAGCCTATCCTGGCATTTTCAGCACATGTTAGCAAAGAGGATATTGAAAAATGTTTGGGTTCAGGCATGAACGGATTTGTTCCAAAACCTTTTACCAAACAAGAAATTTTTGATATCATATCAGGAATAATGACCTGTGAATAATTGGTATGCCATTTTTGTCTGAATTTTCAACAGAGAAAATAATAAGACTTTTTATTTTTTTTGCTGCACACGACTTATTAAATATTTTAAATACATAATGCTATAGTTAGGAGGTACCATTCCTATCTAAGAAAAAGCCTCCCTTAAGCGGCCATCTTTGCTAAATTATGTGCAATAGCTAATAATCCCATCTCTATTTCAACTTTAAGATACCCATTCCTAACCTCTTCAAGTTCCTGTTTTGAGCAGCATTAACACTTGGGCAAATACTGGGCACGCAACGCTATAATTCACTCCTTTTAATTTATTTAAAATAATATTTGAATGGCCCCAAAAGGGGCATTATAATTAGCCTAGGGCAACGCCCTATGTTAATTTATGAAAAATATGCCAGCCCCAAAGGGGCGTAATCTTTTCTTGGGCTTTGCATAATAATATAAACAAGTGGAGCGGGACGCTAGAAAAAGAAAAGAATTTGTTGTTTTAAATTTTCAAAAATCATTGTTTTCAGTTTTACACAAGGCTGATTTTGTATGACACACAACGGTTATTATAATATTAGCCGAAAGCCGAACTCAAATTTTTCAGTTTAAGATGAAGTTGAATCGGGCTACAACCCTTTAATTCTTTATTTTTTCGTCTATTATTTTTATACATTGTTGGCAATAATTATTTTCCTTTTTGGATTATTTCAAGCGCTTTTTCTTTGGCACTGTCGCTGTTAATAATTACATCAGGCACTACACCTTTTTGCTCCCAATTTGACTTGGTTCTTTCATTTATTGGCATTGCGGTTGAAATAGAAATTCGAAAATCATCTGTTAATGGATAGTACTCGTTATTATGGGCAGATCCTGTTGACCTTTCACCTATTATTATTGCTTTATCAAAGGCTTGTAATGTATAAGCAAAATACTCAGCTGCAGATCCAGTTTCATTATTGATTAATATATACAGAGGCGTTCCAATTCTTAATTTTCCGTACACCAAATCCGAAGAATAGTTGGAGTAAGGTATTTGGTTAGGGTCTGAAAAATAGGTAGTAGATAAATGAGTGGGAGGTCCATCAAAGTAGTGATTCATTATATATTCTAAAATGCCCGGATAACCGCCACCATTGTTCCTTATATCAATTATGAGATTTTTGGCATTCTCCACTAGTTTCATGGCGGCAACTGCTGTTTGCATAGATCGTTTCGGGTGCATGAACTCAACTATTTTAATATAGCCAGTATTATCTTCAAGAATTTGAACTTCAGTAAATCCATAGTTAAGTCTAATCTCAAGTTCCTTTTCTTGACTCTCCCAATCTAATATACTATCGGATTTATTAGGTACATTGTGCAAATAATTAATATACATATGTCCATCACCACTTATTTTTTTTAAATCTCTTGTAAGATAAGCCGCAAGGCTATCAGGGTCATTAATTTTGAAGTATTTATCAGTTCTAATTTCTGCTTGCATTAATGAAGCGATTTTCTTTCCTTTCTCCTTGTTTACATAATTTTTAAGAATCAATTTAGGTATTGGGGTAATAACCATCCTTATTTTATCTTGAGTCAAATTTTGAGAGTACCCAATTGTGATGGATATAAATAATATTAAGCAAAAGAGTTTTAATTTCATTGTATTCTATTTTAATTCTGCCAACGTCTTGGGTTGATATGGGTGCTGATTTTATGTTCAGCTCTATATTTATGCACCGAAGTAAGCATAGGCCGTAATTTAAATCACAATGAATACACAATTAACCTAGGCTTTTGCCAAGATAGCGGGTTTTCAGGAACTGTACCAGAAAATGGAGCGAAATATGTCCATCGCCGGAAAAAGCAAGAGCACCCTTCTCAATTTCGGGAAGCACCTTGGTAATGTATACCTCCAAAATCGCAATCTC
>JALZND010000506.1 GCA_030857845.1 Bacteroidota bacterium
CGGTTTGCAGAAGTAATCCTGGAAGAGAAATTAGATGAACCTATGGAGTTGACCATTCTGCCTGAAAATCGGGTTTTATTTATTGAACGTAAAGGAAAGGTAAAACTTTATGACCCCGCTTCCGAAACCACAAAAGTTATCGCCACCATTCCGGTAAATACTCAGGTAACGGATAAAGATGGACAATTAGGGAATGATGAAGGAGGATTATTAAGTTTAACGAAAGATCCGGATTTTGCTAAAAATGGCTGGATCTACCTCTATTATTCTCCCGAAGGCAAAGAGGCCAAAAATATCCTGACCCGTTACCAGATGCGTAGGGATGAACTTCTTTTAGATTCTAAAAAAGTACTGTTAGAAGTTGCTACCCAAAGGGAAATCAGTAGTCATGCCGGAGGTTCACTTACCTTTGATTCAAAAGGCAATCTATATCTATCTACCGGAGATAACATCAACCCCCATGGTTCAAATGGATATAGTCCCTCAGATGAACGCCCGGGCCGTGAACCATTTGATGCACAAATGACCTCAGCCAATACCAATGATCTGCGGGGTAAGATCCTTAGGATTCATCCTGAAAAAGATGGTTCCTATACAATTCCTGAAGGTAATCTGTTCCCAAAAGGAACACCTGAAACAAGGCCTGAAATTTATACTATGGGCCACAGAAATCCTTATCGTATTTCCGTAGATCCTAAAACAGGGTTTCTTTATTGGGGAGATATTGGTCCTGATGCGGCTCAATCAGGTGAGCTGCGGGGGCCTGCCGGACAGGATGAAGTAGGCCAGGCAAGGAAAGCAGGTAATTTTGGATGGCCTTATTTTGTAGGTGAAAACAAAGCCTATCATAAATATGATTTTGCTTCAGAAAATCAGGTGCATTGTATAACGCCGATAACCGATAAATAATTCTCCTAATAATACTGGCTTAAACCAATTGCCAGCTGCACAAAAAGCATTCATCTGGTATCCTTATGCTGAGTCGCAGGAGTTTCCTCTTGTAGGTGCCGGTGGACGGTCCGCCATGGCTGGACCTGTCTTTTACTCGGATCAGTTTAAATCTGCTAAACGTCCTTTTCCTGATTATTATGATGGAAAACTACTGATTTATGAATGGATGCGTGGTTGGATAATAGCAGTTACTATGGATTCACAAGGAAATTATGTTTCAATGGAACGCTTCATGCCCGGGTATAAGTTTTCAAATCCCGTAGATATGGAGTTTGGCCCTGAAGGTGATTTATACATGCTGGAATACGGGAGTGGCTGGTTTACACAAAATGATGATGCCCGCCTGATCCGTATAGAGTACAACAGTGGCAATCGCAAACCTGTGATCCAGTTGACAAGCGACAAAAAAGGAGGTTCAGTACCATTTAAAGCCAGTTTCTCTTCAGCAGGTACAAAAGATGCTGATAATGATGTCTTGAAGTATGTTTGGAAAGTGACGGCTCAAAATGGAGGTAACACCCGTACTTTCAATGAAGCAAACCCTACTGTAGCTTTTGATAAACCTGGTATATACAAGGCTACACTTACAGTAACAGATTCAAAAGGAGACAGCAGCAGCCAAACCCTTGAGATTATGGCTGACAATGAAGAACCGGTGCTTACTTTTGAAACCCCTTCCAGTAACCAAACATTTTTCTTTCCTAATCAACCTTTTGAATATGAAGTAAAAGTAACTGATAAGGAAGATGGTAGCCTTGAAAATGGAAAAATCAAACCTGAAGAGGTAGCCATTAGCTTCGATTATCTGCCTGAAGGTTTTGATATGGTGGCTATTGCACAGGGCCATCGCAGTGCCGATGCTGCTGCCGGTACAACTAAAGGTCTTCAACTGATTGAAAGCAGTGATTGTAATGCCTGCCACAGCATGGACAAAAAATCAGTAGGTCCATCTTACACGGAAATAGCCACTAAATATAAAAACGATTCAAAAGCTGCCGGACTACTGGCCAGTAAAGTGATTTCGGCAGTAAAAGAATCCAGTATAGGTTTTAAAAATATAGATCTAACGGGAATCGATAAAATTGCTTTTACAGCTACTGCTCCAAAAAGCCAGTTAAATGCGGCCGGAGGTTTCATCGAGGTACGACTGGGTTCTCCTACCGGTAAACTAGTTGGAAAAACAGAAATGATTGAACCAAAAGATCCAGCAAGTCAAACCGGTATGCCACCCGCTGTTGTGGCGAATCTTACAAAAACCTCGGGTACTCACGATGTTTATTTTGTCTTTAAAAATGATAAAGTGGATGGCGGCCAGGCATTATTTGTTGTGATTGATCTGGAATTTCAAAACAGCCAGTCAGTTGCTTCTACTTCAGTTTATCCCACTGCTGGCCCACAAAAGAAGCTTGCTGCCGGGGAGCTTTTATCATATACAGGCAAATACAAGATGACAGGCCTTCCTTTTGAATATATAGAAGTTTCTACTAATGGAGATAAACTTCATATAAATGCAGGAGGCAACGAAGGTGATCTTTCACCAGGCCCTGAGGATGATGTATTTTCAGGAGATAATGATGCAATAATTAAATTTGGCCGTAATGCTGATAAAAAAGTTACCACTATTATCCTCAAAGCACAAGGTTTCACATTTGAAGGAACTAAAGAATAAAATTAAAATACTTAATTCTATACTTTAATTCCGGTTTTTCAATAATTCGAACCGGAATTAAAGTTATAACAATGTAGCCTTCTTTTTAAAATCACAAATTTTCTTCAAATTTTTTAAAGTAATGATATCC
>JALZND010000507.1 GCA_030857845.1 Bacteroidota bacterium
GGAGCACGGGAAGGTTCATTTTTTTTATTATCCTGGTTGCTGTTACACCATCCATTTTTGGCATTTGTATATCCATTAATATCACATGATAGGTATTTGTTTTTACTTTTTCTACCGCTTGATATCCATCAACTGCAACATCTACAATACAACCTGCTTTTTTAAGGATTGCCCCAGATACCTGCCTGTTCACCTGGTTGTCGTCTACCAAGAGTATTTTTGGGTTTTCGATCGGAAATACAAAAGAGGCATAGATGT
Source organism: Bacteroidota bacterium (assembly GCA_030857845.1). Classification (GTDB taxonomy): domain Bacteria; phylum Bacteroidota; class Bacteroidia; order Cytophagales; family Cyclobacteriaceae; genus JALZND01. The sequence continues at coordinate 259 of JALZND010000507.1, forward strand.
TATTGTCTGGCAAGATTTTAATTTCACTTTCTTTTGCCGCAGAGGCTTCGAAATTAAACCAAAAAGTACTGCCTAAGCCAACAGTGGAAAATACCCCTATTTCCCCACCCATCAATTCACAAAGTTCTTTGGATATGGCAAGGCCAAGCCCAGTGCCTCCATAAGATTTTGTGGATGAATTGTCCACCTGGCTAAAACTTGTGAAAAGTTTTTTAAGGTCGTTTTCGGCAATACCTATACCGGTATCCGTAACTTCAACCTGGATTATGGACTTGTTTTCCAAAGCTGTTTTTTCATAAATATTTATATTTATTGATCCGCCCACACCTGTAAATTTCAAAGCATTAGAAGTGAGGTTTGATAAAATTTGTAATAGCCGTGTTTCATCCAGCCAAATAACCACGGGCAGTTTAGGATCTATTTTGTATTTGAATTTAATATCTTTTGCAAAAGCCTGGTGGGAAAACAACGAGTGAAGTTTTTTCATTACGCCCTCTAATTTTACAGGGGCTTTCCTTAGCTCCATTTTTCCTGCTTCAATTTTCGAGAGGTCGAGTATGTCGTTTAAGATATCCAACAAGGTCTCCGATGACCTTTTGATAGTCTGTACAAAATCGTCCTGCTCCTGGTTGAGCGGGGTAGTTCCTAATAGGTCTACCATACCGATAATGCCATTCATTGGTGTCCTGATTTCATGGCTCATATTGGCTAGGAATTGCTCTTTAACTTCCAGGGAGCGTTCGGCAAGGTCCTTTGCACGTATAAGCTCCTGATTGGATTTCTTCAAAACAGTAATATCCCTGGCCACACCTTCTATCTCAATAGGTTTTCCTTTTTTGTTATAGATAAACCTCACATTGCAAATACATTGAACAATTATTCCATCGTTTTTGATCAGGGAAGCCTCGAAATTCCTCACCGTGATGTGCCTGATCAGCTGCCTGATTAAATCTTTTGTACGAGTGTTGTATAGATAATAATCGTTGATATTTTTCCCCAATACCTGAGATGATTTATAACCAACAAGATCATAGACAGAAGGGCTGATCATGGTTATGGTACCATTTAAATCACAGCGAAAATATATATCCTGAAAGGATTCAAAAATGTTCCTGAACTTTTCTTCACTTTCTTGAAGGGCTAGTTCAGATTGTTTTTTTTCTGTTATATCATGTGCAATACCCGAAACTTCTTCTACTTCCTGATCTTCGTTGAATATTGGGTTCAGGAAAATTTCTTTCCAGATTATTCCACCCTCCATTCCTGGCACCTTCATTTCAAAATGCAATGGCTCCCCTGAAAAAGCTGTTTTATACTTTTCTTCCCAAAATTTTTGTAATTTTTTATAATTTTTCCTTGGACTTACCTTCCATTCATTGGCATCTTCATTAGGTTTTGCCCCATAATAATTCAATATCGATTCAGAAAAATTTTTATTGAAAGAAGTTATGTTTTTCTCTTTGTTAATTGTCCAGATAAGGTGCGTACTACTTTCAAAAATGGCATTTAACCTTGCAGATTGGCTTTGGATCTTCTCTTCATTCGTTTTCCTTTCTATTGCCAATGCTATCTGGCCAGAAATAAAATCAAGTAGCTCAAGGTCTTTTGTATTATATTTATCAGGATCATTATAAGAGTGTACTGCAACCAAACCTATAATTTTGTTTCCCAAACGCAAGGGCACACCCAGCCATAATTTGGGCAGAAAGCCCCGTATTTCTATTTTTCTCTCTCTTTCCAGCGCCAGTATATCCTCATCATAAAGGAATAAGGCCTTGTTCTGGGATACTGCATACTCTGAAAGACTATTGCCAAGGTTACGTTCCTTGAGGTGTACTTCTGGAGAAAATTTTTCATCCGTAAAATAAGGGTAATAAATTTTCCCTTTCGGATTATCAATAAGGGCTATATAAAAATTTTCAGTAGGTAGGATTTTGTTTAGCTCATTATGGATATTATTATAAAATTCTTCTATTGAAGCACTTTGTACTGCCAGGCTCGCAATGGTATAATAGAGATATTGTGCTTTTTCAGCTTTAACCCTCGCAGTAAGGTCGTGAAAGATGGCCCTAAGCTCCACACCTTTTTTATGTTTGCTGCCATTTACATTCCCTGAGAGGTTGATTTTTTTACCTGATTTAGAAATAAAAATGGTCTCAATATTTTCTTTGTTATTGCCAGAAGAAATTTCGGAAAGCTGTTTTAAAGTAATTTCTTTATAATCAGGGTGTATGACATCATTTAATGTAAGTGCCTTCAGGTCCTGATCTGAAAATTCCATTTTGGTCTTCCATGCCTTGTTCACAAACTGAAATGCACCGTCAGGGGCAGTGATCTGGATCAAGTCATCTGTATTGTCAAAAAGCTCTTTTAGCTTTTGATTTGTTTCCTGAAGGGCTTTTTGCACCTTATTCTTTTCGGTAAGGTTTTCACCAAATACAGTTACTTCTGAAAGTTTCCCCTTAGAATTGCTCAGGATAATGG
>JALZND010000131.1 GCA_030857845.1 Bacteroidota bacterium
AACAGCTACTAAAGAAATTACTATCTGTGATTTAGGCATGAAGCTTTATTCGCTAAATTTTTAACTCTTCAGTAACGGAAATAACCAAAAATAGGTTCGCCAATTCAATTTATGAAGAACCTATTTGGTATGGGTATGGAATAAAAATATTATTACTTACACATAAGTGCTATGCCAACATAAGTATTGACAAAAAGCACATAAATAAATTTTTTGTTATGATGAAAGACGTTTTAAGCCTCAATACTTATTTTGTCGCTTGATTTAATCTTTTCTATAAAAACTTTTGAGGGTTTAAAACTAGGGACAAAATGTTCTTCAATTACTATCGCAGTATTTTTTGAAATATTTCTAGCTATTTTTTTTGCCCTTTTTTTATTTACGAAGCTTCCAAATCCCCTCACATAAACATTTTCACCTTCCGCCATTGAATTTTTAATAACGCTAAAAAAAGCTTCTACGGTAGTCTGTACGTCTGCTTTATCAATTCCTGTTTTATCTGCAATCTGAGAAATAACCTCTGCTTTAGTCACTTTATTTTAATATTTAAATTAATATTTTCTTTAAAAACAATTATATGGCTTCTTTTTCCAGTTACAAAGTTATATGGTAGGTTTGGAAATAAAAATTTTATTAAAATAAAAAAACAAGAATTAAATTACACCTTGTTTCCTACAATATTTGAAAAAAATCAAATTGAATCGATATTTTGAACAACAGGAATTTTAGCAAGGCTCTTCAAGATTGGTACCTAAAGAATAAGAGGGAACTTCCATGGAGAGACACTACCAATCCTTACAAAATATGGCTTTCAGAAGTCATCCTTCAACAAACAAGGGTGGCCCAGGGCCTTCCATATTTTTATGAATTCCTTGATCAATACCCTACTGTGGAAGATCTTGCCGCAGCTTCGCAAGAAGAAGTATTAAGGGTATGGCAAGGCCTTGGATATTACTCAAGGGCAAGAAACTTACATGCTTGCGCACAGGAAATTGCCTTTACAATGGGCGGGGACTTCCCAGGGAACTATAAAAGCCTTCTTAAACTTAAAGGCATTGGAACTTATACAGCTGCTGCAATAGCATCATTTGCTTTTAAAGAATCTGTTGCCGTGGTGGACGGAAATGTGGTAAGGGTTATTTCCAGGTTTTTTGGGATTGAAAAAGATATATCTACTCCGGAAGGTAAAATAGTTTTTGCTCAATTGGCAAATGAATTAATAGACGTTAAAAATCCCGATATTCACAATCAGGCCATGATGGAGTTTGGAGCGCTCCATTGTACTCCAATGGCCCCTAAGTGCCAGGATTGTATCTTTATTAGTTCCTGCTTTGCCTACCAACATGACATGCAAAATTATTTGCCCTTAAAGCCCAAGAAAATAAAAATAAGGAACAGGCATTTTTTTTACATGATATTAGAGTATAAAGGGAAACTGTTTATGAAAAAAAGGGTAGAAAATGATATTTGGCAAGGATTGTATGATTTTTTCCTGGTAGAAAATCCCATTGCTTCATCCTTGGCAGAAATAGAAAATGATTTTGTTGCCCGGCTCATTTCCCTTGATTATGATTTGAACCAGGTTCCCCAAACCTTTATTCATAAATTGACCCATCAAAAAATTTCGGTGCAATTTTATCATTTTAAAATAATTGATGAAATACTGGCAAAGGAGATTTTAAATTTTGCTAATTTTGCTTTGTATTCATATGATGAAATAATGTCTATCCCCAAACCAATTTTAATAAATAAATATTTGTTTAAAAAATAAAATTGGTTAAATTAGATCTTACATTTAACATATTTTTTCACTTAAAAATCTTATCATGGCAGGAGTCAATAAAGTTATCCTCATAGGCAACCTGGGAGCAGATCCAGAAGTCCGACATTTAGAAGGCGGGAATGTAGTGGCAAATTTTAATTTAGCAACGTCTGAGACCTATAATAAAAATGGCGAAAAAGTAACTCAAACAGAGTGGCATCGTATTGAAGCTTGGGAGGGGCTTGCCCGGGTTGCAGAACAGTACCTTAAGAAAGGGAACAGTGTCTACATAGAAGGAAAAATTAAAACTGAATCCTGGCAAGACAAGGACGGCAACAATAGGTATACAACAAAAATAAGGGCTAATACCCTCACTATGCTTGGTGGCAAAGGTGGAGGTGGTACGGAAGATGCTTTGATTCAACAAGCGCAATCTGTTGGAGCTAATGCTCCAAGTGCTGGGTTTTCGGAATCTAACGATGAATCTGATAATCTTCCCTTTTAATTATGTTCAACTAAAAAATAAATTTTGGAATCAAACATAGATGACCCCTTCCCGGGCAACATTGACCTGGGGGGGCTTTCTTTAAATGAATGTATTAATTTTGTACCATATTTCTGGGAATCAATATCCAACATGGCTTTATTCCTGGAACAGGGAATTTTGTGCAACTATATTAATTTTTTAACCCTACAAAATCACTCATTCCTACAATTACAAATCTTTCCGTTAGCAGAAATACTTAATCCTTCAGTTATATTTTACCTTGCCAATGGAATCCTATTGTTTGTACTACTTTTTTTGTCAGCAATTATTTCCGGGTCCGAAGTTGCTTTCTTTTCCCTTTCTAGCCAGGATATAATAGGGTTCAAAGAAAGTAATAATACTTCTGAAAACAGGATGGTGCATCTCCTGGAGCGGCCAAGGCTATTGTTGGCTACAATATTAATATTAAATAACCTGGTTAATGTTGCTATTGTCACCCTCTCTACTTTTATTTCGTGGAAATTGGCAGGCAACAGTGCGTCGGAAGGGAAAATTGTCGTTGTGCTTACCTTTGTCATTACTTTTCTTATAGTATTTTTTGGGGAGGTAGTACCAAAAGTCTATGCTAATCAAAACAATGTGCTTTTTGCCAAAAGGACTTCTATATTCATTTCGATAGCCCAAAGTTTTTTAAAACCTGTATCTTATTTTTTGATGAGCATCAGCGACATTATAGAAAAGAGAGTCGTAAAAAGGGGGTATAATATATCTATGGACCAATTAAACCATGCCCTGGAGATTACTACTGTAGAAAATAAAGAAGAAGGAAGGGACATCCTAAAAGGGATTGTTAACTTCAGTTCCCTATCAGTGAAACAGGTGATGAAGTCCAGGCTTGATATAACCGCTATTGACATAGAATTGGACTTTCATGAATTAATGGACAGGGTCAATAAAAGCGGCTATTCCAGAATTCCTGTTTATAAAGAAACGATAGACAAAATAGAAGGTATTTTATATATAAAAGACCTTTTGCCTTACCTTGACCAGAATGAAAATTTTGAATGGCAAAGATTGTTAAGGTCTGGATATTTTATACCAGAAAGCAAAAAAATTGACTCCCTGTTGCGTGATTTCCAGGACAAAAGGGTTCATGTTGCCATAGTGGTAGATGAGTACGGTGGCACTTCGGGTTTGATAACCCTAGAAGATATTATCGAAGAAATAGTAGGGGAAATCAATGATGAGTTTGATGAAGACGATATAGCTTTTAATAAATTAGATAATAATACCTATATATTTGAGGGCAAAACCTCTTTAAATGATTTCTGCAAAATTATAAATGTTGACCCAAACATATTTGAAGATATAAAGGGTGAAAGTGAATCGCTGGGAGGGCTACTTCTTGAAATTAATTCTAAATTGCCACGTGTAGGCGAAAAGGTAAAGTTCAATCGTTTTGTTTTTACAATTGTTTCTGTTGATGTAAAAAGAATAAAAAGGGTACGGGTATTTTTAAAGCCACTAGAACAAGAAGTCCCTAAAAAAACAATGTAATTATTCATGCTGAAATTTTTTAATAATAAAATACCTTACTTTTTATTAGCATTCTTTTTGATCATTGGTGCCTGCACAGATGATTATGTTCCAAAACCAAAAGGATATAATCGAATAGAACTACCAAATCCAGCATATAAGTCGTTGCCGGATTCCTTTCCTTATATATTTGAATATTCACAACATGCACAAGTGTTAAAAGACACTTCCAGGTTTTCAGAACCTTATTGGATCAATATATATTATCCATCCATGACTGCCAATATTCAACTTACTTATAAACAAGTTAAAAAGGATCAAAAACTTTTAGAGGGATTTTTATCTGACTCTTACAGGCTTACCTCAAAACATCAGGTAAAAGCATATTCTATTGATGAAGCAATTTTAAAAACAAACTATGGCCATACTGCTGTTATAACCGAAATCCAAGGTGAAGTACCCAGCCAGTTTCAATTTTTCGTTACGGATTCCAGTAACCATTTTTTGCGGGGTGCACTTTATTTCCGGACTGCAACCAAAAATGATTCTTTAGCACCGGTTATAGAATATATTAAAGCTGACATGATCCATCTTATCAATACCCTTCAATGGGAAAATGATCGGCCCTCGGGAGCCAATAGGAACATAAAATGATATGCCAGGCCTATTTGATACTAAAATAGAGTTTTTAAAAGGAGTAGGACCTAAAAAAGCAGCTTTATTAAACACTGAACTAAACATATTCACTTACGGTGATTTACTCCAACATTATCCCTTTCGACATGAGGACAGGACCATATTCCATCAAATCAATCAAATCAGTGACCAATTAAGCCAGGTTCAATTAAAAGGCAAAATCACAGCATTCCATACAGTTGGTGTGGCAAGAAAGAAAAGATTGGTTGCAGATTTTGTGGACCCTACCGGGCAAATTGAACTGGTGTGGTTTCAGGGGATAAATTGGGTATTAAATAAAATTAAACGTGGTGAGGAATATATTGTATATGGAAAGCCAGCATTTTTCGGGGACAAAATAAATATTGCACATCCTGAAATTGAAGTAAATGATGAAAAGGCTGCCCCTCCGAATTTTTTACAACCTGTTTATTCTGTTACCGAAAAACTCAGGAACAATTATTTAGAAAGCAAAGGCATAGCAGCATTGCAAAGAGCTTTGCTGATACTCACCTACAAGGCTATACACGAAACACTTCCACTTCAACTTATTGATCGTTATAAATTAATTTCCAAAAGAGATGCTTTGGTCAATATACATTTTCCCAAGGACTATGATTGGTATACAAAGGCTTTAAAAAGGCTCAAATTTGAAGAGCTTTTTTATATTCAGCTTCGCCTGCTTAAACTAAAAATATCAAGGTTGGAAAAATCTGCAGGGCAGATATTTCAGGATACAAGCCTGGTGACAAAATTCTATAATGGTTTCTTGCCTTTTGAATTAACCAATGCACAAAAAAGGGTCATAAAAGAAATTTATCATGACATGAAATCCGGAACCCAGATGAACAGGCTGCTTCAAGGGGACGTAGGAAGCGGAAAAACCATGGTAGCATTTATTTGCATCCTCCTTGCCCTGGCAAACAATGCACAGGCCGCCCTTATGGCACCCACAGAAATCCTTGCCGACCAGCATTTCAGGAGTTTGTCCTTATTTGCTGAGCCATTGGGCATAAAGGTTGCCAAACTCACCGGAAGTACAAAACAAAAAGAACGGAAGGAGCTGCACCAACAACTTGAGTCCGGGGACCTTCACCTCTTAATTGGAACGCACGCCTTATTGGAAGACATTGTACAATTTAAAAATTTGGGGCTTGCGGTAGTAGATGAACAACATAGGTTTGGAGTGGCACAAAGGGCTCGTTTATGGCAAAAAAATCAAAATTACTTACCGCATGTCCTGGTAATGACGGCGACGCCTATACCAAGAACTTTGGCCATGACCTTGTATGGAGACCTGGAGGTTTCAGTGATAGATGAATTGCCTTCAGGAAGAAAACCGATAAAGACCTTGCATTATTACGATGCACAAAGATTGAAATTATTCGGTTTCATAAAAGAACAAATCAAAGAGGGAAGGCAAATCTATATTGTTTACCCGCTTATTGAAGAATCACAAAAACTTGATTACAATGACTTGATTCAAGGTTATGAAAGTATTTGTAGGGCCTTCCCCGATGTTCCTGTAAGTATTGTCCATGGAAAGATGAAACCTAAGGACAAGGACTTCGAGATGCAACGCTTTGTAAAAAATGAAACAAAAATCATGGTGGCAACAACTGTAATTGAAGTAGGGGTAAATGTTCCGAACGCAAGTATCATGGTCATTGAAAACGCCGAACGTTTCGGGCTTGCCCAATTGCACCAGCTTCGGGGAAGGGTAGGAAGGGGAGCTAGCCAATCGTACTGCATCCTCATGACCAATTATAAATTAAGTAAGGAAGGAAAGTTGCGGCTGGAAACCATGGTCAGAACCAACAATGGCTTTGAAATAGCAGATGTTGACCTTAAACTTAGAGGACCGGGAGATTTGATGGGAACCCAACAAAGTGGTGTATTAGACCTTTTAATTGCCGACTTAGCCCAGGATGGAAAGATATTGGAGGCAGCAAGAACTTGTGCAAAAGAAATACTGGAAAAAGACCCTGAATTGCAGGAACCTGAACATGAAAATGTACTTCGGCAGGTGGAAAGCCAAAAAGAAAATGCCGTAAACTGGAGCAGGATCAGCTGAAATATACTTTATAGTTTATAATTGGCTTTTTGCAAACTTACTCTTGCATATTCAACCTTCATAAAAGTATATCATAAACCCTGTCTTAAAAATAAAACTATAATTTGATTTGTGAGACGTGTTTATGGGAAATTGAAAGAATTTAAAAGTACAGGAAGATGAGAAAAGCTTATTTTAGAATTAGAAAAAGGAGATCTCATATGTAACGGTCAAAATGAATTCATGATTTTAGCCAAAACAAATTAATGAATTTTATAATGATAGGCTATTTTATATAATAACTTCACTTAAGCTTCCTCAAGAAAATTCAGTTTATTGACTCTCGAAGCAAATCTCTAAATGTGCAGATGTCACCCATACCTCACCTGATTAGAAGGCTGTTGCTCTATCCATTGAGCTATGGAACTTGGTCGACCTAATGATTACAAGCCAGTTGCTCTACCAGAATGATAAATGGAACGGAATATGAAAAGTCCCCAAATCAGCCCGCCTGACGCAAAAACTGTGTTGTTGCTTGTAGTGCTTATATTTTCTTCCATTCGTCTCTGTTCCATTGTAAAATGAATTAGTTTAATTCTACCGATAGCTCCTCTAAATATGAGTTAGTGTTTCTATCCAATATCCGCTAAAGTTGAAAATTCGAATATTTATTGTGTGATAAATGAACCACTTCTTTAAAACTGAAGCATCTTGAAGAACGCCTTAAATTTAAAGATCCCATTCTTAGTTTTTTCCCATGCCCCGTTATCATGAGCCATTTATTTTCAAGCCGTTAGATTTGGAGGGAACTTTTTTTGAAATGGAACTCTGGTTTTAAGTTTTGAAATTTACTATGGTTTTATCCTCGGTATTTTCACCATAAAAACAAAATTGAGTTCTCGCTGGTAAAGGGTTATTTTCCCGTTGGTGGGTGTTTCGGTGTCGTAGAATTCATAAAATCCATTTAATAAAGGTTTAAAATGGTAAGAATATTCCAACCCCAAAATTATAGAATCTGTCATTTTACACTGAGCACTAATTTTTGCGAAAGGTACTATCTTATTAACAGGACTATTAACCTGGGCGTAAAATATTTCCCTAACATTTTGATCTTCATCAATAATGCTTCCGCCATAAGAGGTTGTCGGATAGAGGTTGTAATAGTATGTAGCCCCACCGCCCAGGCTGAGCATCCATTTCTTTTTCTTCAGTAAAAATTCCTTTCCGAAAAGCAAGTGGAACCTTCCATAAAAATCCGCATACTCGCGGAAGACATTTGAATCAACTTTCAGGTTGTACCCTAGTATACCAGCACTTAAACCATATTGAACAGCCCACCCGGTAGTGTGTGTCTCCTGAACGCTGAGTACTAAGTTTCCAGATATGGCAACAGGTGTCTTAAAACCCTCTGAAGCTGGTGAGTATTTTAATTGGTTGCCAAAGTTGGCAGAAATCCCAACATATGTCTGTGCTATAGTGAAAAAGCTAAAGAAAAACGCGACGTAAAACGAGATTAAAAACTTTAACCGCATCTCTTAAATGGAATTAATCCTTTTGCCATAAGTTACTAATTGGATACATTAAAGCCAAGCCCCAGCTCCAGTAGTCACCCCTGCTCACCGCCTTCCCGTTCATGGAAGCTGAATTGTTTATGGTGTAGGTAACATCCAAGTGATGGACTTTATTAAAACCGAAGGCACGACTGGCAGAAATAGAGGCCAAAATGTTGCCAAACACTGTTCTTTCAATAGCTATGGAGGGTTGTGCCATAATAAAACCCCGTGTTATGTTATTGTTTTCGTCATAATAGTATTCTGCTGTGGTGCCTCCAGAAACAAACTTTCCTCTTCCGGTTCCAGAAGCTAGTCCAGGCGATACATTAATGCCAAAGGTGAAGCCCGCGGCAGGCACTAAAAAGTATTTTCCTATCATTTTGATTTTATAACCGAATCTCAAGGGTATCAGCACCGCATTGAACGCATTAGTAATGCCATAAATTGGATTGTTACTAAAAGTGAATCCTTGCAAATAGGGCTTGAACAGTATTCCCGTTTCAGCAATAGTATTGTTTCTTATTTCATGCCTGATGCGGATGCCACCTAAACCTGTGCCGAGCTGAACATTTTCCATATTATTGTTTAGATCATGAATTTTATAGAGGTCTTGGCAGAATGCACCTTCAAAACCGAATAATGTTTTTCGCTGGGCCTTAAC
>JALZND010000508.1 GCA_030857845.1 Bacteroidota bacterium
CCTGAAGAAAACTATTGACTGGATGCGCGAATCAGGGGATAAGAGAAAGTATACGTTGATTACCGGCTCCAGCTCTGGTATAGGAAAAGCTATGGCTGAAGAATGTGCAAAAAGAAACCAAAACCTGATTCTAGCGGCACTTCCCAATACAGGGCTTGAGCAGGTAAAAATATACCTTCAGAATAAATATACAGTAGATATAAAGATTTTCGAACTGAACCTTACAAAGCACGAAAGCATTCAAAATCTATACGATTGGTGCGATGATCAAAATCTGAGCATCGATAAATTGATCAATAATGCAGGAATTGGTGATTGCAGTTATTTTGAATCAACAGACATCAATTTCTATCTAGATATGATTCAATTGAATGCCCAGGCTGTACTGACCATGACCAAATTATTTATCCCAAAGTTGAGGGAGCATAAACAATCCTATATCCTTAACACTGGAAGCTTTGCCGCATTGATGCCTGTCCCGTTCAAGAGCGTTTATTCTGCCACTAAAAGTTTTGTTTTGGCTTTTTCAAGGGCTCTTGAAATGGAACTTAAAGAATTTGGAATCCATGTCAGCTGTGTGTGCCCTGGCCCTACCAGCACCGAGGTGTTAATGGCAAGGCATGAAGCAATGGGACAAAAATCCGATTTCCTTATAATGACCCCAGAGGAAGTTGCAAAATTAGCTATAGATGGATTACTGAGCCATAAAGGATTAATTGTTCCAGGATGGAAGAACAAATTGTTGCTAAATGTCGATCTTGTTATGCCCCATAAATTAAAAAACTATATCCTTAAAAGGATTTTTAAGAAAGGCGTATTGCAAAATGTTGTAAATGAAGAGCATGTTGTGCCCGAAGCAATTCTAATTCATGAACCTGATTTTTCCAGTTCTATTCAAAAAACAATATAATGCATCATGATTTTGATCACCAAACCTGATTACATATTCCTCCTATATTGACCGCCTACCTCAAATAGGGAATGGGTTATTTGACCTAAGGAGCAATACTTTGTTACGTCCATCAGTTTTTCAAAAACATTATCGTTTTTGACAGCTGTTTGTTGAAGTTCTTTTAAAAGATTTACAGAAATGGCTTCATTTCTTTTATGCTGATTTTGTACCATCATTATTTGGCTGTTCTTTTCTTCTTGTGTTGCCCTTATCACTTCACCTGGAACAATGGTAGGCGAGCCTGTTGATGACAAAAAGGTATTTACTCCGATAATAGGAAATTCACCTGTATGCTTTAAAGTTTCATAGTAAAGGCTTTCATCCTGGATTTTACCCCTCTGATACATGGTTTCCATAGCGCCTAACACACCACCTCTTTCGGAAATACGTTCAAATTCCAACAGAACAGATTCTTCTACCAAATCGGTAAGCTCTTCTATAATAAAAGAACCTTGAATGGGATTTTCATTTTTAGAAAGGCCAAATTCTTTGTTGATTATCAATTGTATGGCCATGGCACGCCTTACCGAATTTTCAGTAGGTGTGGTGATGGCTTCATCGTAAGCATTGGTATGGAGTGAATTACAATTATCATATATGGCATAAAGTGCCTGGAGGGTAGTCCTTATATCATTAAAATCAATTTCCTGGGCATGCAATGACCTGCCAGAAGTTTGGATATGATATTTGAGCATTTGTGACCGCTCATTTCCCTTATATTTATATTTTAAAGCTTTTGCCCAGATCCGGCGCGCCACCCTTCCAATTACAGCATATTCCGGGTCTAGGCCATTAGAAAAAAAGAATGAAAGGTTCGGGGCAAAATCATTAATATCCATGCCCCGCGACAAATAATATTCTATATAGGTAAATCCATTTGAAAGTGTCAATGCTAGCTGGGTAATAGGATTTGCCCCTGCCTCTGCAATATGGTAGCCAGAAATGGAAACAGAATAAAAGTTCCTGACTTTTTGATCTATAAAATATTGCTGAACATCGCCCATCAACCTTAAAGAGAATTCTGTAGAAAAAATACAAGTATTTTGGGCTTGGTCTTCTTTTAAAATATCAGCTTGTACGGTTCCCCTTACATTTTTTAAAGTATCTTCTTTAATGGCCTTGTAAACATCTGCAGGTAATACTTGGTCTCCTGTAGTTCCTAAAAGCATCAGACCTAAACCATCATTCCCTTCCGGAAGCTCCCCGGCAAAGAAGGGGCGGGGCACTCCTTTTTCTTCGTAGATGGTATTGATTTTTTTCTCTATATTTTCAATAAGCTTGCTTTTCTTAATATATATTTCACATTGCTGATCTATAGCGGCATTCATGAAAAAGGCCGTGATAATAGCTGCAGGTCCATTTATGGTCATAGAAACAGAGGTGAGCGGATCGGCAAGGTTAAACCCTGAGTATAATTTCTTTGCATCATCGAGGGTGCAAATTGAAACACCTGAATTGCCAATTTTGCCAAAAATGTCGGGCCTATGTGCGGGGTCATTCCCATAAAGGGTCACAGAATCGAAAGCAGTAGAAAGCCGTTTAGCTGGGGATTCCCTGCTCAAATAATGAAATCTTCTATTGGTCCTTTCTGGGCCACCTTCACCGGCAAACATCCTTGTGGGGTCTTCACCCTCCCGCTTAAAGGGAAATACGCCTGCAGTATAGGGAAATTCCCCGGGTACATTTTCCTGAAGGATCCAATGAAGCAAATCGCCCCAGGCTTCATATTTTGGCAGGGAAATTTTAGGTATAGGGGTATGTGAAAGGGACTTTGTATGCGTTGTAA
>JALZND010000132.1 GCA_030857845.1 Bacteroidota bacterium
CTATAATACCGATTACTACACTGGTATCACCTTTGGTAATATCCCATGCATCATAAGCTTTAATTATGGCAAGGTGTTCTTGAGACCCTGTATTTGTTTGTGCCCCAGGATCATTGGGTACATCAAGTGGCCTGATATAATAATAAGGCTCTGCATATAAAACTTCAGGTTGCAATAGAAGGAGGTTAATTGCTTCTACAATGTCTTCATTATCATCAAGGTAAATTTTATAAATATTGGATAATTCTATTTTAAGTCCTGATTGCCTTGATACTGGATCAGTATCTACATTCTTAGAAGGAAATGGTTGGCCAATTTTTTTGGCCCTTATGAGCTTTTTTATTTTTTCAATAGAGGGAGCGGAATTTCTTCGTTCATTGGGGTTGCTGTTTGCTTCAGCCATTTTTATTACCACAAGATTGGGGACATAGTCCTGCTCTGAAACCCCCTCAGGAAAGTGAAATTTTTTATGTTGACCAATTGAAGGAAAGGTCAATATTAAACAAACACAGAGAAAAAGTATTTTCCTGATCAATTGATTTTAATTACATTCGAGAATAAGGGTGCGTAAATTTAATATAAATGGTCTAGTTTTTTTTGTAAAAATTCAAATATAGTTACATGGAAATTAATTCACCTTTCTGATATCAATAATGTTTAATTATTTTGAAATAATAAGTTTTTCCAGGTAGTTGCCCTCTGAACTTTGGATGTTAACGAGGTAAATCCCTTCTTTCAATTCTGAAAAATCAAATTGTTGAGGTTTTCCAGTATTTATGATCAAGCTGCTGTGAATCATGGTACCAATACTGTTTTTAAGGGTCATGGTGACTTTCTCGCTTTTAAGGCCATTGATCTTTAAGTAAAAAGAGCCTGTGCTTGGATTGGGAAAGAATTGGACTAATTTTTTGTCCAAACCTCCACTAAGCTGCGCAGGTTTCACTATAACTTCTTTTTCAATTGTATCTTCACATCCTAAATTGGAAGTTGTAGTTAACTTAATTCGATATTTGCCAGAAACCAGATATTTTACTACTGGCACTTCAACATTTTGAATATTCCCATTGCCGAGGTCCCACGAAAAATGTTTGGCACCTGTGCTCATGTTTGTAATGTTGATGTTATCATTTTCATAGATATTCAATTCGTTAGTTAAGGCAAAGTCAGCTTTAAGTGTTATAACCTCAATAATGATCCTTGCAGGTTCACTTTCAATAAAACTATCAGCATTGGTGATTATTATTTCTTTATTTGTAGTGATTCCCTTTAAATTTAAGCTTTTACCTTTATGGATAATGTTTTTCATTTCAGGTCCATCATAGAAATAATATACATTTCCAGCACCCGGATCAATGCTCAAATCTGCACCCTTGCATAGAACATAAGTTTTATCTTCAGGCTTTGCACTTTTTTTCATTTGCAAAATCCTAGTTAAAGCATCTTTGCAGTTATTTTCATTCCAAACTATCAATTTCACTTCCTTGTCAATTTTTTCAACATTTTCGAAAAGGGGTTGTGCATCTGTGCTGATCAATCTTCCATTTACATACCATTCCTGATAAATCGCATTTTTTGATCCATTTATAAACTGGATTCTATTGTTGAAAAGTAAATCTATAGTATCAACCTGGAATTCAAAAAGGGCCTGAACTTTTGCCACTGAAACATTTATTTCAGATGGCTCACTTTCAACTGCTTCGGCAGCATTTGTAACATAATACCTTTTTGAGGATTGTAACTTTTCTGTAGTGTAACCAGCTCCTTGGAATACTAGATTTTTTAAGGTTATATCTGAATACACTTTTATTGAAAAAGTATTATGTGCATTAATGAGGGCATTTTCATCAAAACATATACTTATATCATCCACTATAGGTGCGGCACCTTGTTTAAGCACCACCAATTTTTTAGTTATAGTTCCTGTGCAGCCCGTGCTGTTTTTTACTTCAAGAATAATATTATAAGTCCCAGGATCGGTAAACTTAATTTTAGGGTCTTTTACTGTACTTTTATAGCCGTTGCTAAAGTCCCAAACCCACGAATTGGCACTTTTACTGATGTCGGAGAATTTTACAAAATTCGAAATCCCTGGTTTAAGAATCAGTGTGTCAACATCCATCCTAAAATTGGGCAATGTTTCGTCCACGTTTATTTTGATCTGCCTTACATCTCCCCGAAACCCTCTATCCATATTGGTGGCATAAATTGTTTTAGATTCCCATATATTTCCAGAGGATAAAGAAGTGCCTGATGCAATCAATTTTTTAAGGTCAACATCTTCATAAAATTCATAATTTCCTCCAGAAGGGTTGATTTGTACAGCTTTTCCTGTACAAGTGTTAAGGCTCAACAACAACGGAGGGTTTTCCCTATATAATGTATACTTTCTTAAAGCTTGTTGTACACTTGCTTGTATATCTTCTAAATTATCACCTGCAACAAAAGCAAAAGCAATTTTGGCACTTTCCCCAACCTTTAACAGGCCTATTGTTGCACCAACTGTGTGCGACACGTTATTCCCATTGCCAACTTTTCCTGCTTCTAAAATTGAGGTGCCACTGGTCAAGGTCTTAAATTTATTTTCCCTTGTGAAATCCGACCCAAAACTGGCAGTGTTTCCATTTAGGTTATGTTGATCAATAGCATAATATGTTGGATTTTGGGGAGTAAGCAATGAAACACCAGCATAAATATTATTTTGCAATTTGTCATATACATAACCTAATTTATTGGCTTCATCCCATAAGGCAGTATTATTAGATTTAGTGTTAATGTCCCAATTGGCAAAAATCCCGGTTTTCAGGTTTTCAATTACACTTCCACTTGTATTTGTAATATGGTATTCAACTATCACAAACTTTTTATCAGCTGGGCCGTCCCAGCTTAAAACTTTTTGATCTACATTTAAACCAATAAAGTTTGTGGACCCTGATAATGGCTGAAATGCAGACCTTGCATCAACAGGAGCCTCAGAATCGCCATAATACTTGATGTTTTCTGTACTTGCAAAATCCCGGTCCCTTATGCCATAGTCAAAGTTCCTGATTACGTTGTTCAGTACTTTATCCGGGGCGGAAGCAATTATGACCCCTACTTGTTCCAAAATTCTTTGGTTGTTATAAGTTATACCATTTCCAAGATAATTATAATCATTGTTGATGCCAAGATTTCCATCACTGGCCACAGTGAAACCTAATCCTCCTTTATCTAATGTTAAATAAGAAGGCGATGAAGTAATTGTAAAATATTGTAAATCTGTAAAATCCCCTGCTTGAATTTTAATCCTGAATTTCAAAGATTGACTTGGGGGCAAAGTTGATTTTAAGTATACATTAAAAGGAGTGTCATTATTGGTCGAACTTTGTAAAGTATTCAAAGCTTGCAACACGAAAACAGAATCCAAAACTGTAGCATAAGGATTTTCAGAAATGAGCGTGAACTTTAGATTGGTAGCAGCTGCTAAGTAATTTTTAAAACTCAGCTTTATTTTCAAAGTATCATCAAAGAAAGCGAAATTCCCGAATTTGTTTTCAAATGTTGTTTTTTCAATAGTTATTGAAGGTAGGTTAAGATCTTGCAAGGCTTTTTCAATATTTAGCCTTCCTTTTCCTAGTTTGCCCATAAAAGGTTTGTTTTCGGAAATTTGATAAATATCGTCGCAGCTAACCCTAATTTTTTCCATTACTTGAACTGCAGTTAGGTGTGGGTATTTTGCCCTTACTAAAGCAGCAGCACCAGCCACCATAGGTGCTGACAATGAAGTGCCATCTACATTTGAATAACTGTTGTTATTGGTTGTTGTATAAATTGAAGCACCAGGGGCAAGAAGGTCCACTTTGTCGTTAAATGTTGACCAGCTTACTTTTTTATCTTTACTGTCTGAAGAACCTACCGATAGAACATTGTCATAAGAAGCAGGGTAAAAATACACTTCTGAACCAGTGTTTCCCGCAGCGGCCACAACTACAACATCTTTTTGTAATACAGCATAATTAATGATATCCTGGGCATATTTTGAATATGCATTTGCAGATCCCCATGAGAGGTTAACAACTGAACATCCTTTGTCTGCAGCATATAATATTGCTTCAAAACCTCCAATAAATAAGTTGTCCCTGGTCCTGAAAACTTTTATGGGCATGTAGGATGAATTGTATCCAATTCCCGCAATTCCTTTTGCGTTATCTGGAGTTCCGGCAATAACTCCTGCTACCTGGCTGCCATGGGCATTGCCATCAGCAAATGGATTGTTGTCATTGTCACCAAAATCCCATCCCATATAATTATCAATATAACCATCATTATCATTGTCAAATTTATCGATGGGATCGGAAATGTTTTTTATATGGTTTGCTTTAAGGTCTTCATGCTCATAATCAACTCCCGTATCGATTACACCAACTATCACTTTAGAGTTGCCTTTTTCAATATTCCAGGCTTCTCGGGCTTTTATATTATTTAAATAATACTGGGCCCCGTTTATAATGGCAGCTCCAGGATCATTTGGGCTTGTTAAGGTTTTTATTAAGTAATATGGTTCTACATATTCTACATCTTGCACGTTTATAAGGTTGTTTATTGCCTGCAGTACATCTTGGGAAGGCATTAATTCAATTTTAAATATATTGTCTAATTTTAAATTGGTTTTTGCCCTTCCTTTTTGATTGTCCTTGGCCACAGAAGGAAGCGCTTGTATTGCTTTTTTGGCTTTTATTAGCTTTACTAGTTTATCAGCTTTATCAGATAAGTCTGTCCCTGGTGTATCTTTTAATTTAATGATGATAAAATCATGTGAGATATCTGAAGTTGCAATTCCCTTTGGCAAAGTATATTTTTCGGATTTTTGTCCTATTGCCAATGCTGGAAGCAAAAGCATAAGGAACAAGGCCCTTAAAATATTTTTTTGTAGACGATCAATCAATGTAGTAGCCATAGACTTGACACTTTAATTGGAATATGTTCAAAGTTAATTTGAATCTAATGGCCTTTCAATAGAGCAAGAACCTAAATTGAAAATTAGGTAATGTGTTTAGGAGATATGGAAACATCTTGTCGGAAAAGCCGACAATCCTTAAGGGTGGTAAGATTTATTTTTTAAGAAATTATTTCATTTTTTGTAATAGGGGCACAATATTAAAATAATACCAAAAAAAATATTATTGGCGGGTTACCTTTTATTCTTTGACAGCAGGGGATTTTATGATACCGAATAATAAAAAATCAATCAACATGCATTAGATATAGGAGTATTACCTATTGAGTATTAGGGGATATACTTATGTTTTTGGGGATTTTATAAGTCCTAATTGGGAGGTGAATTTACAAAATCTGGTTTATATTTGGTATTTGGATTTGGACGGGAAGTATTGACAAAATAAATATTAACATTTTGTGCAGGTGGATCTGCACAAAATGTTTTATTAAAAATTAACTTTTCTTGATCATGCAACCTGTTGCCCTTGTAGATTTAAGTTTAGGTTCTTTGTTAGAAATCATGGCTTCTATTGCATCTTTTAAATAATGCTTGGAAACATCTTCTCCTACCTGAGGGTTATCGTCAAAGCCACCAGAATAAACAACCTGAAACTGGTCTGCCTGTCCTTTTAATAAAAAGACTTCAGGTGTTTTGGTAGCACCGAGCAAGGTTTGAAGTTTTTGTTCTTTATCGGCCAGGTATGGGTATTTATAACCTTTGCCACTAGCTTTTTTCGTCATTTCCTCCATCGAATCGTCTTTACTCGCTGTCGGGCTGTTTGAATTTACCAGGATAAACTGTATGCCTTTGCTGGTGTATGCAGCCGCAAGTTCATCTATCCTGTTTTCATACAATTTGGAATAAGGACAATAATTGCTTGTAAATATCAGCACAATACCTTTTGCATTGGGGTAATCAGAAAAAGATACTTTTTGGTTATTTTGGGCATTTGGCAATGAAATAGTTTTAAGGTTTACATTTTGCTGAGCAAAAGCAGCAGAAAAAGATATTGCGATTACAAAAAATATCATTTTGAATTTTAGATTCATACCAATAGTATTTAAATAACAGACTAAAATAATCTTTAAAAATGCCTTAATCAAAGTTAAAAGAAGGACAAAGCCAACTTGATTAATTAATATTATAGCAAACAGTAAAGGCATCTATAATATTATAACAAATATCGTACTTTAAAATTTTTCTTTCTGTTGAAATAGTCCCTTCAATGGTACCTGCTTGATTTAGGTAGAATGGGAAAATAAATAAGTTTTCCTTGAAACTGATTTTATCCCTACCATATATTTTAAATAAGGTTTCCTTGGCACACCAATATATGCATAATTTTATAAGATCATCAGATGCCTTTAAAAGTTCATCCTTTGATAGAAATTTAGGGGCAAGCGTGAGGAGCTTGCTCTTAGGATATTCCAGGTCAATACCAACTGGGCCTTTGCTGCATATGATGCCCGCGGCAAATGGATATGAATTTGTGATAGAAACATACATGGGGCTGTCAATCAGGAAGGGTTTGCCGAAGCTGTTTTTTTTACTCCCATGGTAGCTATAGCCCAGTTTTTCTGACAAATACTTCAAAACCAACCTTGCTGCCAGCCATTCTTTTTGTTTAAGGGGATGTTTAATGTTTTCATTATAGAAGCTGTTTATATCAGCGGAATGGGAAAGTTCAAGCAATGTTTCAAAGCTTTCAGTAATATGCCACAGTGCCCACCATGAATTTGAATTTATTTTTTCTGATCTTAATATAGGCATCTGCGGTTATATAATTATTGATCAAATGTTTATAATTAGGATATTTACAATTACTTTAGGAATTATGCCATACAAAATAAACAATTCGCGTAGCAATGGACAAGTTATTTATTTATACTTAATAAGGCCATTTTATTTTAAAATTTAAATGATAAAAATACAGGTAAATAAGCAACACTCCCTAATCGGGCATAAAGACTGTGTTTATACATTACAGCGATCGGCCCATAAATCAAAATTTTTTTCAGGGGCAGGTGACGGTATGGTGGTGCTATGGGACATGGAGGTACCCGATAAAGCTGAAGTAATTGCAAAAGTTTCTTCTTCAATTTACGCACTGGATTATTGTAAATTCCAGGATTTACTGGTGATCGGACAAAATCATGACGGGGTACATCTTATGGAAGTCCAGGAAAAAAAACACCTGGGATCGTTAAAACTAACTACATCAAGGATTTTCGATATTAAAATACTTGATAAAAAAATTTATATAGGAACTGGCGAGGGCGAGCTAATAGTAGTTAGTAAAGATGAAATCACCATAGAATACAGGTTCAGGCATTCTCAAGAAAGCTTGCGCTGCTTTGCGGTTGACCCACTCAATAGACTGCTGATAGCGGGCTACAGTGACAATAAAATAAGGGTTTTCGATTTGGATGATTACTCTCTAAAACAGGAAATATCTGCCCATACAAACTCAATATTTTCATTGTGCTTTTCCCCCGATTACAAATACCTTTTATCGGCCGGAAGGGATGCCCATCTAAAAATCTGGGATGCCAATAATGGATTTGCATTACATGAGTCGATAGTTGCACATATGTATACCATCAACCATATTGTATACAGCCCTGACGGAAATCTTTTTGCCACGTGCAGTATGGATAAATCTATTAAGATCTGGGATGCCAAAGCATTTAAATTGCTGAAAGTTATTGATAAAGCCCGGCATGCCGGCCATGGTACTTCTGTAAACAAGATGATGTGGTCTGGATACCAAGGACGTTTAGTTTCTTGTAGCGATGACAGGACCATTTCTGTTTGGGATATTTCTTCTCCTTAGTAAGCTAAATTATGCATTTTGAAAAAAAGATTTTAAAATGTATCTTTTTTAGCAAATACAGGTTTTATGTATATTATATAAAGTTTCGCATGTTAGATTGGCAAATTGAGAGGTAATTAAGTCTACTTAGTATTTTTAAAAATGTAGGATTTGAGTTATCCAATTCAGAACCCTAAAATTTGTGGATCAGACCCCATCGGGGTTAAATATACTTAGCCACGGGTTTAACCCGCCGATAAGTGAAAACCTCGATGTAATTAAAGCAGGTATTATATTTTTGCGTATATTTTTTCATTAATAAACGAGATAATTATAATTTTAAGTAAATTTATATTTTAAATCGGCAGGCTGCTGGAAGGCAGTATAGGCTTTACAATTAAAAAATTTCAGATGAAAGTTACACCTATAGAAATCAGGCAAAAGAGCTTTGTGAAGGTCTTCAGAGGCTATGACAAAGATGAGGTAGATGCATTTTTGCTTAGCCTATCGCAGGAATGGGAGCGCATGATGGATGAGCAGAAGGAATATCGGTATAAGTTCGAGCTTGCTGAAAAAGAAGTTGTTAAACTAAGGGAGGTTGAAAATTCATTGTTCAAAACCCTAAAAACTGCAGAAGATACCGGTGCCAATTTGGTGGAACAAGCAACCAGGACAGCTGAACTTCATGTGAAAGAAGCTCAGATGAAGGCAGAGGCTTTGTTGTTCGATGCTAAATCAAAGGCCAAAAATGTAATTGATGATGCAGAGCAAACCGCAAGGCAAATATTGGAAGGGTTGGAAGACGAAGTAAAAGGCCTTGAAAACCATTATAAAAACCTTGAGTACCATAGGGACAACCTGATCATGGACTTAAGGAACCTTGCAAACGACACCCTTGAGAAAGTAGGCAAAG